>JAGNOM010000269.1 GCA_017990155.1 Propionivibrio sp.
CGTGACCAGGCCGATCAGTATCGGCAAGACGGCGAACAGCGCGAGTACGCCTGAGCGATGCGCGGGTGCGAACTTGGCGCTGAAGCCGGACGGCGCTGCGGGTAGCAGCGACAGCGCGAGAACGAAACCGTTGAGCATGAAGCACAGGGCGGTGTTCGGCTTCATCGGCGCCCAGCCAGGCAAAACGCCGATCAAGGCGGGCACGTCGAGTAAATAGCCGGCGAGGACAATGGTGCCGCCGAGGGTCGCCAGTAACGCCGCCAGCACGGTGAAAGCTGTCGATTTTGTGGGAAGCCGGCGTTGGCGTGACATGATTAGTCGATCGACAGCGGGAACTCGTCGCCGGCCCCGGCGCGCGGCACTGACCGCCAGCAGAAAACTCGGGCCGTCGACTGGGCTGCGGTTTCCTTAAACAGGCGTTTCGGCCGGATGCTTGACATGACGTTTACCCTTTCGCCCGAGCCTGGATTCGGCAGCTGATGGCAGCTGATGAGTCTTGCGTGTTGTTATAGGGGGGCCGCGTACTATGCCGCTTGATTCTGCGCTTTTTGCGTTCGACTTGGCAATAAAGAAAATGCAACAAAAGTACAACGAACGCGCGTACGAAAACGCAACAGATGCACCACAAAACACCTTGGTCTCGCTGATAATGTTGACGAAAGCGGCGGGGAATTCGGGATAAAATTCGTCCTCGGCGCCCCATGGTTCGCCATGATCCTTTCCCTCGGTTCCCGAACACTATTTTTGGAGTTATCAGTACGATGAAACGGAATATCCTCGTTCTTGCGCTGTCTGTTCTCGCGGTGACGGCTTGTGGGAAAAAGGAGGCGCCCGTATCGGAGGCGCCAGCACCGGCGCCTGTGGCTTCGGAGGTTCCGGCGACGGAAGCCGCCGCGCATGCAGCAAGCCCCGCAGTGGCCGAGCCGGCGGCAGCACCCGTCGCCGCCAATGACGAAGAAAAGGTTCTGAACATCTACAACTGGGCGGACTACGTTCCCGCCGACCTGGTGGCCAATTTCGAAAAGGAAACGGGCATCAAGGTCAATTACCAGACCTTCGAAAACAACGAGGGCCTGCACGCCAAGCTGGTCGCCGGCAACAGCGGTTTCGACCTCGTCGTTCCAGGCGCGGTGTTCGCCAAGTCGCAGATCGACGGTGGGCTGTTGATGAAACTCGACAAGGCGCGTATTCCCAATCTCGGCAATCTTGATCCGGCGATCATGAGCAAGCTGGATTCGGTCGATGCCGGCAACGAGTATCTGGTGCCGTGGGCCTGGAGCTACACAACGGTCGGCATCAACAAGGCCAAGGTCGAGAAGGCACTGGGCTCGACGCCGATGCCGGACAATGCGTGGGATCTGGTTTTCAACCCGGAATACGCGTCCAAGCTGAAGTCCTGCGGTATCGCCTACCTCGATTCGCCGACCGAGATCATCCCGCCGGCGATGCATTACCTCGGCAAGAATGCGTACTCCAATGATGCCGCTGATCACAAGGCGGCCGGCGAGATGCTGGCCAAGGTTCGGCCGCATATCCGGATGTTTACCAGCACGATGATCGACGACCTGGCCGGCGGCAAGGCTTGCGTGGCCTTGGGCTGGGCGGGTGACATGAACATCGCGCGTAGCCGGGCGCTGGAGAACCAGAGCAGCAACGTGATTGAAGTCCTTCTGCCAAAGACCGGCGGCCTGATCTTCTTTGACTCGCTGGCGATCCCGAAGGATGCGCCGCATCCGAAGAATGCCGCGGCCTTCATCGACTATTACCTGCGTCCCGAGGTGTCGGCCACGCTGACCAACGAACTCAGCTATGCGACGGCCAACAAGGCGAGCCTGGAGAAGGTGACCCCGGAAATCGCGCAGAACAAGACGGTGTTTGTCGATGCCGAAACGATGGCCAAGATGGTGTCGCCGTCGAGCTTCAGCAACGAGGCGCGCGAGTCGATGAGTAACGTGTACACGCAGTTCAAGAAAGGCAAATAAACCACTCCGATGCTTTTCATCGGGTTTCGAGGCTGTGCTTGCCCTTGCTGGCGGGCACAGCTTTTTTCATGCATTCGATCCAAGCGCAGGAAGTAGCCGCCATGAGCCAGCCGGACCCTCGTAACCAGGGGTTTTTACGTACCGAAAATTTGGTCAAGCGATTTGATGATGTAGTCGCCGTGGATGAAGTTTCGATTTCCATCCAGAAAGGCGAGATCTTTGCGCTCTTGGGTAGCTCAGGCTGTGGCAAATCGACCTTGCTCCGGATGATGGCCGGATTCGAAAAGCCGACTTCGGGGAAAGTCTTTCTCGACGGCGTCGACATCGCGTCGTTCCCGCCCTACGAGCGGCCGATCAACATGATGTTCCAGTCCTATGCGCTGTTTCCGCACCTCAATATCTGGGAGAACATCGCCTTCGGCTTGAAGCGCGAGGGAATGCCGATGCCGCAGATCAAGGCGCGCGTCGAGGAAATGCTCAATCTGGTGCAACTGACGTCGCTTGCCAAGCGCAAGCCGCACCAGTTGTCCGGCGGTCAGCAGCAGCGGGTGGCGTTGGCGCGCAGCCTGGCGAAGAAGCCGCAGTTGCTGTTGCTCGACGAACCGCTGGGGGCGTTGGACAAGAAGTTGCGGCAACGCACGCAATTCGAACTGGTGAATATCATCGAATCCGTCGGAGTGACGGTCGTCATGGTCACGCACGATCAGGAAGAGGCCATGACGATGGCCTCGCGCATCGCCGTCATGCACCACGGCCGTGTCCTGCAGGTGGGCACGCCGAAGGAAATCTACGAGTGCCCGATCAACCGCTTCGTCGCCGACTTCATCGGCAACGTCAATCTGTTCGATGGCTATCTCAGCGTCGATGAGCAGGATCGCTGCGAGATTACGACCGACCACGGCGTGATGCATATCGCGCACGGTATTGGCGGTGCGATTGGCATGCCGCTGGCGGTGGCGGTCCGTCCGGAGAAGATCTACATCGCCAAGAACCGGCCGGACGTGGCGCTCAATCTGTTCAGCGGAAAAGTCCGGGAAATCGGCTATTTCGGCAGCTATACGTCCTTCATCGTCGAGGCGGCGAGCGGGCGCAACGTCGTCATCACGGAACCCAACGGCAGCCGTCTGGAGAACATCGACATCACCTGGGAAGACCAGGTGTACTTCTGGTGGGATGAAGCCGATCCCGTCGTTTTGACGCAATAGGGCGAGCGCGCCATGAACCTCGAGAGATTCTCCCAACTGCGTCTGGGCAAGCGCTTCATCATCGGTGTGCCGTTCGTCTGGCTGCTGGTCTTCTTTGTCGTTCCTTTCCTGATCCTGGCGCGCATCAGCATTACCGACATGGGCAACGGCGTCGATCCGTTTGCGCCCTTGATGGAAACGGTCGATGGTGTGCTGCACATCATGCTCAAGTACCAGAACTACCTGTCGATCTTCGAGGAGGTTGACGATAGCGGTGCTGTGCTCTTTGGTCAGACGATCTACATCGAAGCCTTCCTGACCTCGGTCAAGTACGCGTTCTGGACGACCGTGCTGTGTCTGGCGATCGGCTACCCCTTTGCCTACGCGATCGCCCGCGCCAGGAAGTCGATTCAGCCGGCGCTCCTGATGCTGATCATGCTGCCGTTCTGGACGTCGTTTCTGCTGCGCGTCTATGCCTGGAAAGGCATCCTGGCCGATCAAGGCGTGCTGAACAATGTACTGATGTGGCTTGGCCTCATCGACGAGCCACTCCTGCTTCTGTATTCCGACGTGTCGATGCTGGTCGGCATGACCTACGTCTATTGCCCGTTCATGATCCTGCCGCTGTATGCAACGCTGGTGAAGATGGACTTCCGGCTGCTCGAAGCGGCGCACGATCTCGGCGCCAGTCCGTGGAAGGCCTTCTGGCTGGTGACCGTGCCGCTCTCCAAAGCGGGAATCATCGCCGGCTCGATGCTGGTCTTCATTCCCTGCCTCGGCGAATTCGTCATCCCGTCATTGCTTGGCGGTGCCGAGAACATCATGATCGGCCGCGTCGTCTGGGATGAAATGTTTAGCAGTAACAACTGGCCGCGCGCAGCGGCGCTGGCGATCGTCATGATCCTGTTCATCCTGGTGCCGATGGCGGTCTACAACCATTACAGCGCCGAGCGCGACGCGGCGGAGGAATGACGTGAGCAAGCTTTCCCAAACCTTGGCCCGTATCCTGCAAAACTACTTCGGCCGCTTCTGGCTTGTCGTCGTCTATTTGTTCCTGTACACGCCGCTCTTCTTCCTGATCCTGTTCTCGTTCAATAGCACGCGGCAGGACGGCATCTTCACCGGCTTTTCCACGCGCTGGTATACGGCTCTGCTCAACGACTCGCGTCTAGTGAGCGGTTTCTTCCTGTCGCTGCGCGTGGCGGTGATCACCGGAACGCTGTCGACCATTCTTGGCACGTTCGCCGCCTTCGTTCTCGTTCGCTATCAGCGTTTCCGTGGGCGTTCGCTGTTCTCCGGCCTGGTCAG
>JAGNOM010000270.1 GCA_017990155.1 Propionivibrio sp.
GCAGACCGCCCTGAACCGTCAGGCGGATTTCCCAAGCCATGCGCCCCGGTAACTGCTTCACAAGCGGCGCGCCTTCATGCATCAGGCGACAGGTGCGTTCGATCTGGAAATCGAGCAAGGCGGTCCAGCGCGCGTCGCAACGGCCTTCGGTGATTTGGCTTTCGTCGATTCCAAAGCGTTCCAGATCAGCCCGCGGCAAATAGACGCGGCCCTTTGTCCCGTCGATTGCGATGTCCTGCCAGAAATTGATCAGCTGCAACGCCGAGCAGATGCAGTCGGAGCGATAGAGGTTGTCTTCGCTGGCGCGGTCGACCAGATGCACGAGAAGGCGGCCGACTGGATTGGCCGAGCGCCGGCAGTAATCGAGAAGTTGCGGATAGTCGTCATAACGTTTCTTGACCACATCCTGCGCAAAAGCATCGAGAAGGTCGCGGAACAAGCCAAGCGGCAGCTTCCATTCGCCTATGACCTCGGCGAGCTCGCTGAATTGCGGTTCCAAAGGCGGCTCGCCGCACTCGATTCGATCGAGTTCAGCCATGTACGCGGCCAGTCCGCCCAGTCGTTCCGCGTCGGACGCCGTACCTTCATCGGCAATATCGTCCGCACCTCGGGCAAATCGGTAGATAACTTCCACCGGGCGCCGCAGTTTTGCGGGCAATAGTATCGATGCGACAGGGAAATTTTCGTAGTGATCGACAGGCATCGGGCTTATCAGGCTATGCAGCGCTCCGGGCGTGCCGAGAAGCGTGCAGACATGGGGATGCATCGAAAGAGATCGTGCGGCTGACAGTATAGGTCGATCTCGGGTAAAATGACCGATTAAGCGCGAGAGTGGCGGAATTGGTAGACGCACTGGATTTAGGTTCCAGCGCCGCAAGGCGTGGGGGTTCGACTCCCTTCTCTCGCACCAGATTACGGATCAACTGAGCGGCGCTGAGCTGTACCCGGGGAAAACTCAGCCCGAATTTAAAAAGACTTCAAGGAATCTCAATGGACACGAACGCAACCACCACCGCCGAAACCGAAGCCGCGCAGCTGACCAACGCCCTTGAGCGTCGCCTGGATCTGTTGGTGGCGATCGAAGCACTTGAAAAAGACATCGATCAGCGCCTCAAGCGTATCGGCAAGAATGTGAAGATGCCGGGTTTCCGTCCGGGCAAGGTTCCGGCGAACATCGTCAAGCAGCAATACGGCGAGCAGGCGCACTACGATGCCCTGAACGAAGCGCTTGAGCACGCATTTGGCGAAGCCGCCAAGACGCAAGAGTTGCGCGTCGCTGGTAATCCGAAGATCGAGCCGAAGACGACGGAAAGCAAAACCCATCTCGAGTTCTCTGCTGTTTTCGAGGTTTATCCGGAAGTCAAGCTGGGCGATCTGTCCGGCGTTGAAATCGAGCGTGCCGTTCTGGAAGTGGGCGCTGCCGAGATCGACAGCACCATGACGGTTCTGCGCAAGCAGCGCGTACGTTACGAGCCGGTTGATCGTGCGGCGGCCAAGGAAGATCGTGTGACAATCGATTTTCTTGGCAAGAAGGATGGCGAGCCGTTCGCCGGTGGGCAGGCCAATGACTATCCCTTCGTTCTCGGCGCGGGCTCCATGCTGGCCGACTTCGAAAACGCCATCTATGGCTTGAAGGCAGGCGAAAGCAAAACGTTTGAAATGACGTTCCCGGCCGATTACCTCTCGAAGGAGATTGCCGGTCAAACCGTTTCGTTCGAGATCACGGTGAAGGAAGTGCGTGAGCCGATCCTGCCGGAAATCGATGCGGATTTCGCCAAGGAACTCGGCGTCGAGGACGGTGATGTCGAGAAGATGCGCGCCGAAATCGAGACCAATCTGAAGCGCGAAGTGAGCAAGCGCCTGCAAAGCAAGGTCAAGGATCAGGTCATGGAAGCCTTGCTCAAGACCAATCCAATTGATATCCCGAATGCTCTCCTGGAAATGGAAATCCAGCGCCTGATGCAGTCTGCGCGTCAGGACATGGAACAGCGTGGCGGCGCCAAGATGAAGGATTTCCCGATGCAGCGCGAGTGGTTTGTCGATCAGGCCAAGCGCCGCGTGAGCCTCGGACTCATCCTGTCGGAGATCGTCAAGGTTAACAAGCTGCAGGCGCAGCCGGATCAGATCAAGAAAATTGTCGAAGAATCGGCGCAGAGTTATGAGCACCCGGAAGAAGTTATCCGTTGGTACTACGCTCAGCCGCAGCGTCTGCAAGAAGTTGAAGGTGTGGCAATTGAAGACAACGTGGTTGCCTGGGCACTTTCGGCCTCCAAAGTTGTCGAAAAGCCCATCGCTTTTGACGAACTGATGGGCCACAAGGCCTGAGCAGGCGAGAGTACTTGTCTGCAATTGGAGGAGCTGGAATGAGTTTTGATCGTTTTGAATCGGAAAACCGCTGGGATCCGCAGGCGCTGGGAATGGTGCCGATGGTTATCGAGCAGAGCGGCCGCGGTGAACGCGCATACGACATCTATTCGCGTTTGCTCAAGGAGCGCGTCATTTTTCTGGTCGGGCCGGTCAATGATGTGACTGCCAATCTGGTCGTCGCCCAGCTTCTCTTTCTTGAAGCCGAGAATCCGGACAAGGACATTCATTTCTACATCAACTCGCCAGGTGGGTCGGTTTCGGCGGGTCTGTCAATTTACGACACCATGCAGTTCATCAAACCGGATGTTTCGACGCTCTGTATGGGGCAAGCCTGTTCGATGGGCGCCTTCCTTCTGACGGCCGGCGCGAAAGGGAAGCGTTTTGCGCTTCCCAATTCTCGCGTGATGATCCATCAGCCGATGGGTGGGTTCCAGGGGCAGGCGTCGGATATCGCCATTCATGCCAAGGAAATCTTGTCCTTGCGCGCAAAGCTTAACGAAATCATGGCGCATCACACCGGACAGCCGATCGAGCGGATCGAGCGCGATACGGATCGCGATAACTTCCTCTCTGCACAGGAAGCGACGGAGTACGGTTTGATTGACAAGGTTCTGGCCAATCGCAACACGGTTTGAGTGCCGGCCTCCGGTCGGGCGCTATTAGGAATGAGGTAGGCCGACATGGCTGAAAAGAAAAGCGGCAGCGAAAAGTTGCTTTATTGTTCGTTTTGCGGCAAAAGCCAGCATGAAGTGAAGAAGCTCATCGCCGGACCGTCGGTCTTCATCTGCGATGAATGCATTGAACTTTGCAACGATATCGTTCGGGATGAGATATCTGCTGACGACAGCAGCAAGGTTGCCAAGAGCGACTTGCCGACACCGAGGGAGATTTCTGCTCTGCTCGACCAGTATGTGATTGGGCAGGAGCAGGCCAAGCGCATTCTATCGGTCGCTGTCTACAACCATTACAAGCGCCTGCGTCACCAAGGAAAATCCAGTGACGACGTCGAGTTGGCCAAGAGCAACATCCTTCTCATCGGCCCCACTGGCTCCGGTAAGACTTTGCTGGCGCAGACCCTGGCAAGGATGCTGAACGTTCCGTTTGTCATGGCTGATGCCACCACGCTGACCGAAGCGGGTTACGTGGGCGAGGACGTCGAGAACATCATTCAGAAATTGCTGCAAAAGTGCGATTACGATACCGAGAAGGCGCAGAAGGGCATCGTCTATATCGACGAAATCGACAAGATCTCGCGCAAGTCTGACAATCCTTCGATCACCCGCGATGTGTCGGGTGAGGGGGTGCAGCAGGCCTTGTTGAAATTGATCGAAGGTACCGTGGCCTCCGTTCCGCCGCAGGGTGGCCGCAAGCATCCGAATCAGGATTTCGTGCAGGTCGATACGACCAATATTCTGTTCGTCTGCGGTGGCGCTTTTGACGGTCTTGAGAAAGTCATCCGCAATCGTTCCGAACGCGGTGGCATGGGTTTCGGAGCTGAGGTAAAGAGCAAGGATGACAAGAAAGCGATTGGAGAAGTCCTGCGCTCGGTCGAGCCCGAGGATCTGATCAAGTTTGGTCTGATTCCCGAGTTGATCGGGCGATTGCCAGTCGTTGCCACGCTTGAGGAACTCTCGCCGGATGCGCTGGTTCAGATTCTGATCGAGCCGAAGAACGCGCTGGTCAAGCAGTACCAGAAGTTATTCTCGATGGAAGGTGTCGAGCTCGAAATCCGTCCTGCTGCCATGACCGCGATCGCCAAGCGTGCTCTCGACCGCAAGACCGGTGCCCGCGGTCTGCGTTCGATCCTCGAATCGGTCCTGCTGGACACGATGTACGAGTTGCCGGGGATGGAGGACGTATCAAAGGTTGTTATTGACGAGAACGTGATCAGTAGCGACGCCAAGCCGCTTCTGATCTATGCCGATCAAGCCAAGGTTTCCGGTTCCAACTAATCGTGTAGCCGCACGTCGTTATGGCGTGCATGGCTTGAAATACGACTTCATGCCCCCAACTCGGTGGCTGAACCCATACCTATAGAGCACAACTGATGTCTACGAATCTTGTCCTTCCCGCTGAATCACTAGAGTTGCCACTCTT
>JAGNOM010000271.1 GCA_017990155.1 Propionivibrio sp.
AACGTCACTTGCTGGCCTTCTTTGAGGGTCTTGAAACCATTGCCCTGGATTGCCGAGAAGTGAGCGAAGAGATCTTCACCACCTGCGTCCGGCGTAATGAAACCAAAGCCCTTGGCGTCGTTGAACCACTTGACTGTACCTGTTGCCATATCTTGAATCTCCGAAAAAAATTAAACGGGGGCAAGCCCCGAGCGTGGGGCGAATATCAAGACGGCGATGTGGAAATTGGGGAAATTGCACCGCAGAACTGCGGGTAATAGACCTACAAAAAACAACACGATGCTTGAAATCGCGGACGGACTATGCACGCTATTCCCGGAAATAGCAAACATTAATTTCGCCGTTGGTTTCAGCGTGCCGAGCCGCATGCCGCTGTGATGACAGCCATGTGGGACAATGCGCCTCTTTCCGGGCGCAGCGCCGCATCGCTTTTCGGCCGGAACCGCCCGCACTCTCTGACACCAGGCTCGCATGCAATCTCAAAGCACACCTCCCGCCGCCAACGTTCTCCTGCACCCGCGGAACCGGCACGACGGCCGCTACGTTTTTGCGACGCTTATCGAATGCTGCCCGGAACTGGCTCCCTTTGTCGCGCCGAATGCCTACGGCGACGACTCGATCGACTTTGCCAACCCAACGGCCGTGCGCGCGCTCAATCGCGCCCTGCTCCGGAAGTTTTACGGTGTGCTGGCGTGGGACATCCCGACCCGCTATCTCTGTCCGCCGATCCCCGGACGCGCGGACTACCTGCACCATCTGGCCGACCTGCTGGCCGCCTCAAATGACGGCGAGATCCCGCGCGGTGCGGCGGTGCGCGTGCTCGACGTCGGCACCGGCGCCAACCTGGTCTACCCGTTGATCGGCCACAGCGAATACGGCTGGCGCTTCGTCGGCAGCGACATCGACCGCGGCGCGCTGGCCAACGCGCAGAAAATCATCGACGCCAACGACGGGCTCGCCGACGCGATCGAACTGCGCCATCAGGCGTCGCCGGCGAGCGTGTTCACGGGCATCGTTCGCCGCGACGAGCACTTCGACCTGGTGATGTGCAATCCGCCCTTCCACGCATCGATGGACGATGCGCACGCCGGCAGCCTCCGCAAATGGAAGAACCTCGGCAAGGATTCGGGAACGATGAAAGCGCCGGCGCTCAACTTCGGCGGCCGCAGTGCCGAACTGGTCTGCGCGGGTGGCGAAGCCGGCTTCATCCGGCGCATGATCGAGGAAAGCGCGCGGATTCCCGAGCGTTGCCGGTGGTTCACTTCGCTGGTTTCGAAGGCCGACAACCTGAGCGCGATCAACCACGCGCTCGACGCGGCCAGGGTACGTGCGCGGCGCACGATCGAGATGGCGCAGGGGCAAAAGAAGAGCCGGATCGTCGCCTGGACTTTCCTGACCGCACAGCAGCAGCGTTCATGGCAAAACGCGTGCGCACCCCGCCGGGGTTTCGGCGATCTCACGCGCCCTTGAGCAGCGACTTCTTCTCCAGTTCCGGATCTTCGGCGGCGCTCCAGCCGAAACCGTTCTTCTCCCGCGTCAAGCCCAGCGCGGCGTGCGTCGAGATGAGGCGAAAGATCTCCGTCGCCACGTCGGGCGGGAAACCCTGACGCCCGTCGCGATCGTCCAGCATCAGGCTATCGAGATAGGCGTCAAGCGCGGCGCTGCCCCAGAGGTCGGCGATTCGGGCCAGGATGTGCGGGAAACGCTGCGCGATTCCTTCGGGAAAGTTGCCGGTCGCCGATTCGCCCATCTTTTCCAGAAGCGCCGCGCGGACGGCGGAAACATCGAGTAGCTTCGTTGTGGCGCTCATCACTTCCTCCGCATTTTTCCGTATGTTCTCAGTGTCGTTCCGGATACAGACCTGAAGCAGCGCACCCAAGCTGCTCAGGTGCGTCACGTCCAGCATAGACACTGCGCACAACGAAAGAAACCCGCCTTCCCGGCGGCGACGAGAACCTCAGCGCTGCTCGCGGAAAGCGAACGTTTCGAAGCGCTCCGCCGGCAGCGGGTGGCTCTTCAGGTAGCCCTGATAGACGTCGCAGCCCTTCTCCTTGAGATAGGCCAACTGTTCGCCCGTCTCGACGCCTTCGGCGACGACGCGGAAACCGAGCGTATGCCCCATCTGGATGATCGCGGTCACGATCTCGCGATCGTCCTTGCGATGGCCGATGTGCTCGACGAAGCTGCGGTCGATCTTCAGCACGTCGAGCGGGAAGCGCTTGAGGTAAGCGAGCGACGAATAGCCGGTGCCGAAGTCGTCGATGGCGACGCGGATGTCATGTTTGCGCAAGGTCTGCAGCTGATAGATCACGTCCTCGTGCCCCGACATCAGCGATGACTCGGTCAGCTCCAGTTCCAGCATGCGCGCGGGGAAACCGGTGGCGGCCAGCGCTGCCAGCACTTCCAGCGCGAAGTTGCTGTCACGCAGTTGTGCCGCGGCGACGTTGACCGCCAGCACCAGCGCCGGATGTCCGCGATCGAGCCACTGCCGCCCGATGCGGCAGGTCTCGTGCAGCACCCAGCGGCCGAGGGGAACGATCAGGCCCGTTTCTTCAGCCAGCGGGATGAAACGGTCGGGCGTCACCAGGCCGTCACCCGGCATTTCCCAGCGCACGAGCGCTTCGGCGCCGACGATCAGACCGCTACCGATATCGACCTGCGGCTGAAAGAAGACGCGCAGCTCGCCGCCTTCGATGGCATGACGCAGGCGGTTCTGCAATTCGATGCGCGAGCGGGCGTTGCGCGTCAGGTCTTCGGAAAAGTAATGGAAGCGCCCGCGGCCTTCCTGTTTGGCGCGGTAAAGCGCCGCGTCGGCCTGGCGCAGCAGATCCTCGGGCGACTCGACGGGCCCGGGGAAGAGCGCGATGCCGATACTGGCGCCGACGCGAACCTCGGCGCCGTTGGGCAGCTGCCAGCTCCCGGCAAACGCGGCGAGCACGTCGCCAGCGACGCGCCCGGCGTCGCCCGGATGCTCGATGTCTTCGAGCAGGATGGTGAACTCGTCGCCGCCGAGGCGCACCAGCGAATCGGCGCCATGCAGGTGCGATTTGAGGCGCTCGGACACCTGCTGCAGGAGCTGGTCGCCGAGCACATGGCCGTAGCTTTCGTTGACGTCCTTGAAGCGGTCGAGATCGATCATCAGCAGGGCAAGCATGCCGCCCTCGCGCCGGACGACGCCCATCAGGTGTTCGAGCCGCGAGAAGAGCATCACGCGGTTGGGCAGGCGCGTCAGCGGGTCGTGATGGGCGAGGAACTCGAGGTGCGCCTCCGAGGCCTTGATCAGAGACACATCGGTAAACACGCCGACGTAGTGCGTGACCTGGCCGGCGTCGTCGCGCACGGCATTGATCGTCGTCACCTGCGGATAGATTTCGCCGCTCTTGCGCCGGTTGCAGATTTCGCCCTGCCAGTTGCCCTGGCTGCCGATGTGCTGCCAGAGCTCGCGGTAGAACGCCGCGTCGTGTCGTCCGGAATGGAGCATGGCCGGCGTGCGGCCGATCGCTTCCGCCGACTCAAAGCCGGTGATATGCGTGAAAGCGCGATTGACCGAGAGGATGTGCATCTCGGCGTCGGTGATGATGACGCCCTCCTGCGTGTTCTCGAAGACGGTCGCCGCTTGCCGCAGTGTAATTTCGGCTTTCTTGCGCTCGGTGATGTCCGTAAACGAACCGGACATGATTTCGGGCGCACCATCAGCCGACCATTCGACGATCCGGCCGCGTGTCAGTATCCAGCGCCACTCACCCGATTTGGCGCGACAGCGTACTTCGACCTCGTGTGCGGCCGATTGCCCCGAAATGTGGCGCTCGATCGACTCATGAGCTTTTTGCAGATCCTCCGCCGGGATATACGCGCTCCAGCTTTCCGGAGACACGTCGATTTCGCCTTTGTCGTAGCCAAGCATCGCGAAAAATCGATCGCTGACTGTGAAGGCGTTGGACTGCAGATTCCAGTCCCAAAAGCCCTGATCCGAGCCCTCGATCACCCGCAATAACTGGCTGCGACTCTTGAGCAAGGCCTCGACGGCTTGCTTGCGCTCGGTGATGACGTCGAAGATCGTGACGAAGTGTCCGGCCTGAGGACTGTAGATGGAAATCGAGAACCACATGTCCATCGCCGCGACGTAGCGCTCGAAACTCTCCGGTTTGCCCGTTTCCACAACCCGGCCGAAGACTTCGAACAGGTCGGCATCGGTTTCATTCAGCGCCGGCGTGACCTCGGTCGCTCGCCGGCCAACCACATCGGGCAAGCCCGTCTGTCGATAGAAGGCTTCGTTGACCATCAGATAGATGAAATCGACGGGCTTGTCGCCTTCGTAGACCACCCGGCAATACGCCAGTCCGTTCAGCATGTTGCTGAACAGGCGGCGATAAACACTCTCTTCCCTGAACATCCGGCTCCCTGACGCTTCCTGGATTCGCGTCGAGCACAGCGCTCCG
>JAGNOM010000001.1 GCA_017990155.1 Propionivibrio sp.
ATTTCGACACTCGCAAAATGCGAGAGTAGACGACATTTCTTCCGAGTTTACAATGGGTTGTTGTATCTCATTGATCGTTAACCACTTTTGCGGTGGGTTTACGACATCTGCGTAAGCGATTGCCGTGCGGTTCACCGGGCGATTGGCCGCGTTCGCTCGAAGAGACGCCGTTATCGCGCAGCGAGCTGCGCTCCTACAAAACCACTGATTACCCCCCGGCTTCTTGTCGGAGCCCAGTTCCACTGGGCGATTACCACGCCGGAACATCAATCGCCCATCGCGCAGAAGATCTGCGCTCCCACAAGGCATTCCTCTTCCGAGGGCGAATATTCGAAATATGAACATACCTCAGCGCGGCGCGCGTGACTTCAACACGGCGAGCCCGAGCAGCAAGCCCCAGAATGCGCTGCCGACGCCGGCCAGCGTCAATCCGGATGCGGTGACGAGAAAGGTGATCAGTGCCGCCTCGCGTTCGTGCTCGTCATGCAGCGCGGCGGTCAGGCTGTTGCCGATGGTGCCGAGCAGCGCGATGCCGGCGATCGCGGCCACCAGTTCCTTGGGCAAGGCGGTGAACACGCTGGCGACGGTGGCGCCGAGCAAGCCGGTGACGAGATAGAAGGCGCCGGCCCACACCGCCGCGAGGTAGCGCCGTTCGGGGTTGCGGTCAGCCTCCGGGCTCATGCAGATCGCCGCCGTGATCGCCGCCAGGTTGAACTGGAAGCCGCCGAAGGGGCCGAGCACGAGGCCGGTCAAACCGGTCCAGCCGATCAGCGGCGAAACCGGCGTCTGGTAGCCGTTGGCGCGCAGGACGGCGATTCCGGGCACGTTCTGCGACGCCATGGTGACGATGAACAGCGGGATGCCGACGCCGACGATCGTCGATAGGGAAAACGTTGGCATGGTGAACACCGGCTGCGCGAGGCTCAGCGTCACCGCTTCGAAATGGATCAGCCCGTTGCCGCCGGCCCACGCCAACCCGCCAAGCAGCGTCAGCGGAATCGTGTAGCGCGAGTTGAAGCGGCGGCCAATCACGTAGATCACCAGCATCAGCCCAACCAGCCCGAGTTGCGATTGCAGCGAGACGAAGATGCCGAGACCAAAGCGCAGCAGCACGCCGCCGAGCATCGCCGCCGCCAGGGTTTTGGGGACGTGCTTCATCAGCGTTTCGACCCAGCCGGTGACGCCGCACAGCGTGATCAGCGCCGAGGCGAAGAGGAAGGCGCCGATCGCCTCGCTCATCGGCAGGCCGACGAGCGCCGTGCCGAGCAGCGCCGCGCCGGGCGTCGACCAGGCGGTGAGCACCGGGCTCTTGAAATAGAGCGAGAGACCGATGCAGGTGGCACTCATGCCAAGGCCGAGCACGAGCAGCCATGAACTCAGGTGCGCGGCGTCGGCGCCAGCCGCGGTCGCCGCCTGGAAGACGATCGCCGCCGAACTCGTGTAACCAACGAGAACGGCGATGAAGCCGGCGGAAATGTGCGAAAGGCCGAAAAATGCGCGCATGGGTGCTCCGGTGTGATGTAATTCGACGGTGTGCGCTAAAACGCACGAGAGCATCGTAGCATTCGTGCGTTAAAACGCACAAGCGCGATTGTGCTCGACCTTATCGAGAACGAAACATGTCAGACAGCAATCACGAACCGAATCGCCAGATCGCCAACGCCCTGCGTGTGCTGCGTAGCGAACGCGGCTGGAGCCTCGACCGGACGGCGCAGGAGACCGGCGTCAGCAAGGCGATGCTCGGTCAGATCGAACGTTGCGAATCGAGCCCGACGATCGCCACGCTGTGGAAAATCGCCAGCGGCTTCCAGACCTCACTCTCCAGCCTGATCGAGCCGAATCCACCGACGACGACGGAGGGTGTCGTGCGGCGCAACGTCGAAGCGCTGCGCAAACAGCCGGCTCCGGACGGGATGCTCGTCGCCCTGCTCTTCCCCTACGCGCCGCAGTTCGGTTTCGAACTGTTCGAACTGACCCTGCTGCCAGGCTACGAACGGTTGTCGGAAGCGCACGAGCCGGGCGTCACCGAGCACGTCATCGTCCTGCGCGGGTCGATGGAAATCCTCGTCGAAGGCGAATGGATAGCACTCGGCGAGGGCGAAGCCGTGCGCTTCGCCGCCGACCGGCCACACGGCTACCGCAACCGGAATGAAACCCCGGCTGTTTTTCACAATCTGATCCACTATGCGCAAACAGCGGGGAGCGGCGTCCTCGGCGATCAGCCCCGGATTTGATTCGCATCAGAAGCGGCAAGTCCTGGCGTTGCTAGAATGAGGTGCGCCGCACGCGGCGTTTTTACCAACCAGCCGAATGGGAATTCAACGTGATCGATCCGGGCCGGGAAGTTTCGCCACTAGCCGACGCCCTCGCGCGTCCGCTGCGCGACCTGCGCATCTCGGTCACCGACCGCTGCAACCTGCGCTGCACGTACTGCATGCCGCGCGAGGTGTTCGGCAAGGACTTCGTGTTCCTGCCGCGCGCCGAGTTGTTGAGCTTCGAGGAGATCGAGCGCGTCGCACGGCTGTTCGTGCAACTCGGCGTGCACAAAATCCGTCTCTCCGGCGGCGAACCGCTGATGCGGCATGGCGTCGAGAAGCTGATCGAAAAACTGGCGCGCCTCACTTGCGCCGACGGCCAGCCGGTCGAGATCGCCATGACGACGAACGGCGTGCTGCTCGCCAGGAAGGCGCAGACCTTGAAGGACGCGGGCCTGACCCGCCTTACGGTTAGCCTCGACGGCTTGAGTGAGGCCACTTTCCGCCGCATGAGCGATTCGAGTGCGCCGGTGCAGTCCGTGCTCGACGGCATCGCCGCGGCGCAGGCGGTGGGGCTGACGCCGCTCAAGGTCAATACGGTCGTCAAGCGCGGTGTCAACGAACACGAGATCGTGCCGCTCGTCGAACACTTTCGCGGTTCGGGCGTCATCGTGCGCTTCATCGAGTTCATGGACGTCGGCACGACCAACGGCTGGCGCATGGACGACGTCGTCACCGCGCAGGAGATGTTGCAGCAGATTGATGGCCGCCATCCGTTGCGCCCGGTCGATCCGAATTACACCGGCGAGGTCGCCAAACGCTGGGCGCTGGCCGACGGCAGCGGCGAAATCGGCGTTATTGCCTCGGTGACGCAGGCCTTCTGCGCCGATTGCAGCCGCATCCGCCTGTCGACCGACGGCAAACTCTACACCTGCCTGTTCGCCAGCGACGGCACCGATCTGCGCACGCCGCTGCGCGCCGGGGCCGACGACGCGGCGCTCGATCGCTTGATCGCTGCGACCTGGCAGCAGCGCAGCGACCGTTACTCGCAGATTCGCCACGCGGCGACGAAGCTGAATACACACCCGTTACGAAAAATCGAAATGTCGTACATCGGAGGATGAACCCCGTTGAATGAAACGAACGAAACGAATGACCTGACCCACTTCTCAGACGCCGGCCGTGCGCGCATGGTCGACGTGTCGGCCAAGGCCGAGACGCAGCGCGTGGCGATCGCCAGCGGCGTCCTGCGCCTGCAATTGGTGACGCTCGAACGCATCCGCGCCGGCCAGATCGCCAAGGGCGACGTGCTGACGGTGGCCGACGTCGCGGCGGTGATGGCCGCCAAGCGCACGCCGGACCTCATCCCGATGTGCCACTCGCTGGCGCTGACCGGCGTCGACGTCGACTTCAGCGAAATTCTCGAACCCGACGCCGAGGGCTGCGTCGGCATCAAGGTGACGACGACCGCGCGCTGCGTCGGCCAGACCGGCGTCGAGATGGAAGCGCTGACCGCGGCCAGCGCGGCGCTCTTGACCATCTACGACATGTGCAAGGCGATCGATCGCGGCATGCGTATCGAATCTGTCCAACTCGAGGAGAAGCGCGGCGGCAAGAGCGGCGTCTGGCGGCGCGAACACACAAACGAGGAAGGCAAATGATCACGGTTTTGTTCTTCGGCGCCGTCGCCGAACGCGTCGACCAGCGTCAGCTCACAGTCGATCATCAACCGGGGATGCGCCTGCAGGATCTGCATGACGCCTTGCAGGCGCAGCACCCCGAGGCATTCGCGCTGGTCTCCCTGGCCGCCATCGACGGCGAACACGTGCGCGACTGGTCGACGCCGCTCGATGACCGCAGCGAGGTCGTCTTCATGTCGAAATTCTCGGGGGGCTGAGCGCATGTCAGGAACCGTGGATGCCGTGCGCATCCAGCTCGACGACTTCTCGCAGGACGCGGAGATTCGCGCGCTGAAGGCGAGTTCGCAGCGCATGGGCGGCATCGCCTCCTTCCTCGGTTGCGCACGCGATTTCTCCGAAGGCCGCGAAGTCAGCGAGATCAGCTTCGACGCCTACGACCGCATGGCGCTGCCCGAGATGCAGAAGCTGCGCGACGAGGCGATCGCCCGCTTCGGCCTGATCGACGCGCGCATCGTGCATCGGCTCGGCGTCGTGCATGGGGGTGACAACATCGTCTTCATCGCCACCGGTGCCGAACACCGCGCGCCGGCGCTCGAAGCCTGCCGCTGGATCATCGACGAACTGAAGGAGCGCGTGCCGATCTGGAAGAAAGAAACGACGCCGCAGGGCGACTCCTGGGTGACGCCACATCCATAACTTCCATGACATCCCTGAACAAAATGACACCCACCGTCTTTATCTTCGTCGGCCACTCCGGCTCGGGCAAGACGACGCTCGTCGAGAAGCTGCTCCCAGAACTGACGTCGCGCCGCCTCAACGTGGCGACGATCAAGCACGCGCACCACAAGGTGCAACTCGACAAGGAAGGCAAGGACAGTTGGCGCTACAAGAACGCCGGCGCGTCGATGAGCATGCTGGTGACGACCGACGCGCTGCAGCTCGTCGCCGACGCCGTCGACCGGCGCGAGCCGCACCAGTTGGCCGAACGCTTTCTCGGCGAGGCCGACCTGGTGCTCGCCGAAGGCTTCTCGCTGGCGCCCGGTGACAAGATCGAAATCCTGCGCCGCGAATGCGGCAAGCCGCCGCGTTGCACGGTCGCCGACGGCCTGATCGCCCTCGTCACCGACATGGACGAGGTCTACCCCGAGCTGCCGCACTTTGCGCTCGACGACGTCGCCGGACTGGCGGATTTCCTGTTGGCGCGAAAAGGCGAGTTGTGATCGACGACTGCCTCGCCGTCATCATGGCCGGCGGCGATTCGCGGCGCATGGGGAGCGACAAGGCGAGCCTCGTGCTCGGCGAGCAGACGCTGCTGCAACACGTGGCCGAAATCATGCAGGTGGTTTTCCCACAGGTGGTCGTCAGCGTGCGTACGCCGCGCGCCGATGTCGCGCTACCGCAGTTGTGCGATACCTACGCCGACGCGGGTCCGCTGGCCGGTCTGTGCGCCGGTCTGGAACACGCCGCGCAAAATGGGCAACCGTGGATCTTCGCCGTCGCCACCGATATGCCTTTCCTGCGCCCGGCGCTGATCGAGCAGCTGGCGACTTACCGCGCCGGCTTCGATGCGGTGGTGCCGCTGGTCGACGGCCATCCGCAGCCGCTCGCGGCGTTCTACTCGATCGATGCCTTGCCGGCAGTACGCGCGTTGGCCACCGGCGAAGGCAAGCGCAGTCTGCGCGCGGCGCTGGAACGATTGCAGGTCGCCTATGTCCATGCAGCGGACTTGATTACGGCCGACCCCGGCCTCGACAGCTTTGTCGATCTCGATACGCCAGAGGATCTGGCCAAAGCGATAAATCAAAAGGAAGGTTAATCCGTGAATAGCAAGAACCAGGAACGCGGCCACCTCTCGGTTGCCGACGCGCAAGCCGAAGTGCTGCGCCATGCCGACCGCCGCACCGTCGAAACGGTGACGCTCGAACGCGCACTCGGCCGCGTGCTCGTCGAAGACATCCGATCGAATCGCGACCAACCGCCCTACGACGTCTCGGCGATGGACGGTTTTGCCGTGCGTGCGGCCGACTTGTCGAGCGCCCCCACCGCCCTGACCGTCATCGAAGACATCCAGGCCGGCGACATGCCGAAGCAGACGATCGGCGCCGGACAGTGCGCGCGCATCATGACTGGTGCGCCGGTGCCAAAGGGGGCTGACGCCGTGATCCGCGTCGAGGACACGCAGCCCTTGGCCGACGGCCGCATCGAATTCCAGAAGTCGGTGAAGACCGGCAACGACATCCGCAAGCTCGGCGAGAGCCTGCGCAACGGACAGACCGTGCTGACCGCCGGCACCGAGGTGACGCCCGGCGTGATCGGTGTGCTGGCGACAGTGAAGGCCGCGCAGCTCGCCGTCTTCGGGCGCCCGTCCGTCGCTATCCTGGCGACCGGCAACGAGCTCGAAGCGCTCGACGAACCGCTCGATCCGTACAAGATTCCCAACTCGAACAGCTACGCGCTGATGGGGCAGGTGCAGGCGCTTGGCATCGAGCCGACGCTGCTCGGCATCGCGCGCGATGACCCCGAGGAGCTGGCGAACTACCTCAAGCGCGGACTCGACCACGAGCACTTCGACGTGCTGCTCGTCTCCGGCGGCTCGTCGGTCGGCGTGCATGACCACGTGCGGCCGACGCTCGAAGCGCTTGGCGTGACAATGCGTTTCTGGCGCGTCGAGATGCGTCCCGGTCACCCGATCGCCTTCGGCACGACGGTCGACGGCGGGCTGGTCTTCGGGCTGCCCGGCAACCCGGTGTCGAGCATGGTCTGCTTCGAGCAGTTCGTGCTGCCGGCTCTGCGCCAGATGATGGGCCACCGTCGCCTGTTCCGGCGCACGGTCGAAGCGCGGCTCGCACATCCGGTGAAGATCCGTCCCGGGCGCACCGAGTTCGTCCGCGTCGTCCTCGAACGCGACGCGCAGGGCTATGTCGCGCGTTCGACCGGGACGCAGAGTAGCGGCGTCCTGCTCTCGATGGCGGTGGCCGACGGCCTGCTCGTCGTGCCGGGAACATCCGAGGGCTTCGCCGAAGGCGACGTCGCGACAGTGCAGTTGCTCGACGGCACGACTTTCCAGAACGAAGCGGGTTTCGAGGGGCGGCTATGAGTACAACCATCGCACGTATCGGCATTCTCACGGTCTCCGACCGCGCGAGTCAGGGCGTTTACGAGGACAAGGGTGGGCCGGCGATCCGCGAGTGGTTCACGCAGGCACTCTTGAGTCCGTGGGAAGCCGTCGCCAGAGTCATTCCCGACGAACAGCCGGGCATCGAGGACGCGCTGATCGAACTCGCCGACGTTGAAGGCTGCAGCCTGATCGTAACCACCGGCGGCACCGGCCCGGCGCTACGCGACGTGACGCCGGAGGCGACCGAAGCCGTGTGCACCAAGATGCTGCCCGGCTTCGGCGAACTGATGCGCACGGCATCCTTGAAGTTCGTCCCGACCGCGATCCTCTCGCGGCAGACGGCCGGCATCCGCCAGCGCTGCCTGATCGTGAACCTGCCGGGCAAGCCCTCGGCGATCGACGATTGCCTGAAAGCCGTCTTCCCCGCCATCCCCTACTGCATCGACCTGATCGAAGGTGCGTGGCTCGAAGCCAACCCCGACTTCTGCGCCGCCTTCCGCCCGGCGCACGCGAAGAAACCGGGCTGACGGTGTCTGCCGGGATGGGCTGGTAAAATGCGCCTCCCTCCCGCCCTTCAGGACATCCGCCATGCCCAACCCAATCGGCCCACGTAGCAACCCCATCAACGCTATCGGCACCCCGCTCAGCCCTTCCGCCACCCGCGTCCTGCTGCTCGGCGCCGGCGAACTCGGCAAGGAGGTGATCATCGCCCTGCAACGGCTCGGCGTTGAGACGATCGCCGTCGATCGCTATCCGGATGCGCCCGGCATGCAGGTCGCGCATCGTTCGCACGTTTTGGCGATGACCGACGGCGCTGCCTTGCGCGCCCTTGTCGAGCAGGAAAAGCCGCAGCTGATCGTGCCCGAGATCGAGGCGATTGCCACGGACATGTTGCTTGAGATCGAGCGCGACGGCCTCGCCGAAGTCATCCCGACCGCGCGCGCGACCAATCTGACGATGAACCGCGAAGGCATTCGCCGGCTGGTCGCCGAAGAGCTGGGCTTGCCGACGTCACCCTACGCCTTCTGCGATTCGCTTTCCGGCTTGCAGGCCGCCATCGACGGCGGAGTTGGCCACCCAATTGGCTACCCCTGCCTCGTCAAACCGACCATGTCATCCTCCGGCAAGGGCCAGTCCCTGCTGCGCGGCCCGGACGACGTCGCCAAGGCGTGGGACTACGCGATGCAGGGCGGACGCGTCAGCCAGAGCCGGATCATCGTCGAGGGCTTCATCGACTTCGAATACGAGATCACGCTGCTCACCGTACGCGCCGTTGGTACCAGCGGCGAAGTCGAAACGCACTTCTGCGAGCCGGTCGGCCACGTGCAGGTCAGCGGCGACTACGTCGAGTCCTGGCAACCGCAGGCCATGAGTCCTCTCGCCCTCGAGAAATCGCGCGCCATTGCCAAAGCCGTCACCGAAAGCCTCGGCGGACGCGGCCTGTTCGGCGTTGAACTGTTCGTGCGCGGCGATCAGGTGTGGTTCTCCGAAATCAGCCCACGTCCGCACGACACAGGCCTCGTCACCCTCGCCTCGCAACGCTTCTCCGAATTCGAGTTGCACGCCCGCGCCATCCTCGGCCTGCCCGTCGACGTCTCTCTGCGCACACCGGGCGCGTCAGCCGTCATCTACGGCGGCACGGATGCCAAAGGCATCGCTTTCGAAGGCGTCGCCGACGCGCTCGGCGTCCCGGGCGCCGACCTGCGCCTGTTCGGCAAGCCGGAGAGCTTCACGAGGCGCCGCATGGGCGTCGCCGTCGCCACCGGCGCCAACACCGACGAAGCGCGCAGCCGCGCCAAGCTCGCCGCCAGCAAGGTCAAGCCGGTGGCTGGTCAAGGCAAGGCCTGAAGCAAAATGATTGAAGCGCAGCGCTCAAACGCATAGAATGGGCGCCTTCGCGGGCGTCGTATAATGGTAATACCCAAGCTTCCCAAGCTTGTGCCGTGGGTTCGATTCCCATCGCCCGCTCCAGAAAAAGCAAAAAAGCCAACCCAAGCGGTTGGCTTTTTTCATGGTTGGCTGCTTCGTGCGCCACTGCAGGGAAGGATTCGATACATGACTGATTTTCTCGACTACCAGGTGGCAACGGTCGGCGTCGCCGGTTTTCCGGTTCCCGTGACCGGGCTGACATCGGGTGAGGCTAACGGCGGCCTGTACTCCGTCTTCATCGCGCCCAGCATCGCCCTGCATGTCGCGGCGGACGAGGTGAATCAATCCGGCTTTACGGCGCGGCAATTTCTCGAGCGGTGCAATGATCACGCGGCGTCGCGGGTCGTGAAATCGGACCCGGTTTTGGCCGGTTCGATGACCGTATTCGACCTGATCGCTGCCCTGCACTTCTGTCTGGCGACCAAGCGCGAGACGGACGAGGATGTCCGGCGGTCAATCCAGGCATTGTTGAATGCGAGGAAAGATCTGATCGAGCTGATGCGGGGAAAAATGCACTGACGATCGTCGGTCGCTTACCGATTCGTTAATCGCCTCCGGACTTGCGCGGAGGCGTCACTCCCCGCCGCCATCCGCCAATCCGTATTTCCTGATCTTGTCGTGCAGCGTCGTCTTGGCGATGCACAGCGCTTCGGCGCTGCGGGCGAGGCTGCCGTGGGTGCGGCGCAGGGCGTCGGCGATGAGGGCACGTTCGAAGGCTTCGACGGCTTCGGCGAGCGGGCGCGGGCCTTCTTCGACGGCATTGCCGAAGGGCGGCGCGCCGCTCTCGATGCCGAGCACGCGACGGTCGGCAACGTTGCGCAGCTCGCGTACGTTGCCAGGCCAGCGATAGCCGACCAGCTGATGCGTGCACGCCGGATCGCACTCGGGGACGGGGCGCCCGTGGCGTGCGGCGGCTTGCAACAGGAAGTGCTGAAAGAGCAACGGGATGTCTTCGCGCCGTTCGCGCAGCGGTGGCAGGGCAACGGTGGCAACGCTCAGGCGGTAATAGAGGTCGGCACGGAAGCGCCCCTGGTCGGCGAGGCCGAGCAGGTCTTCCTTGGTCGCGGCGATCACGCGGCAGTCGATCGGGATGGTGGTGTTGGACCCCAGGCGCTCAAGCGTCCTCTCCTGCAGCACACGTAGCAGCTTGATCTGCATCGCCAGCGGCATCGTCTCGATCTCATCGAGGAAGAGCGTGCCGCCGTTGGCGTGCTCGATCTTGCCGATCCGCCGTTTGGCAGCGCCGGTGTAGGCGCCGGCTTCGTGGCCGAAGATCTCGCTCTCGAAGAGCGTTTCGGGTAGCCCGCCGCAGTTGATGGCGACGAAGTTGCCTTTGCGCCGCGCGCTCGCTTCGTGCAGACAGCGCGCGACGAGTTCCTTGCCGGTGCCGGTTTCGCCCTGGATCAGCACGTCGGCGGCACTGTCGGCGAGGCCGGCGATCATCTGCCGCACGCGAACCATCGGCGCAGCGTTGCCGATCAGGCGCGCTTCGATCTGGTCGCGGCCTTCGAGCCGATAGCGCAGGTCGCGCACCTCGATGACGAGGCGCCGCTTCTCGAGCGCGCGGCGGACGACTTCGACGAGGTAGTCGGGCGAAAACGGCTTTTGGATGAAGTCGTAGGCGCCATCCTTCATCGCCTGCACCGCCATCGAAACATCGCCGTGGCCGGTGATCAGGACCACCGGCAACTCCGCGTCGATGGCCTGAACTTCGCGCAGGAAGGCCATGCCGTCCATGCGCGGCAGACGGATGTCGCTGACGATGACGCCGCGAAAATCCTTCTGCAGCCGGCGCTGCCCTTCTTCGGCGCTGCCGACGCTCTCGGTGGCGATGCCTTCGAGTTGCAGCGCCTGTTCGCAGCCGAGGCGTACGTCGGGATCGTCTTCGATGATGAGAACCTTGAGGGCTTCGCTCATGACTCGTGCTCTTCCTTGGCCAGCGGGATTTCCAGGGTAAATAGCGCGCCGCCGTCCGAGTGGTTGGCGCCGCTCAGCGTCCCGCCGAAATCGCTGACGATCCCAGCGGAAATTGCGAGCCCCAGGCCGAGGCCGACGCCCGCTTCCTTGGTCGTGAAAAATGGCTCGAACAGATGGGCCTTGACGTCGTCCCCAAGGCCGGTGCCGTGGTCGCGTACGTCCAGGCGGACCATGCGGCCACTGAGCGAGCCGTCGATCTCGACCAAGGCGTTGGGCTGCCCGTTCATCGCGTCGAGCGCGTTGCCGATCAGGTTGACCAGCACCTGTTCGAGCCGGTTGGCATCACACAGCGCAAGCAGCGGATGCTCGGAAAAGCGCGTCTCGATGCGCGCATTGCTGGTTGCCACGCGCTGCTCAAGTAGCGCGACGGCGTGCCCGACGACCTGACGGAGGTCGACCGGGTGGAGCTGCCCGCTCGACTTGCGGGCGAAGGTCTTGAGCTGGCCGGTGATCTGCCCCATACGGTCGACGAGCTGGGCGATGCGTTCGAGGTTGGCGCGCGCGGTGGTTTCGTCGCCGCGCTCAAGGAACTTCGCGGTGTTGCCCGACAGCGTTCGTAGCGCCGCGAGCGGTTGGTTGAGTTCGTGCGCAATGCCGGCGGAGAGCTGGCCGATGACGGCGAGCTTGCCGGCCTGGATCAGTTCGCTCTGGGCGGCCTGCAGCGTGCGTTCGGCGCGCACGCGTTCGGCGATTTCTTCCTGCAGCTGTTGATTCGCCGCCGAGAGGTCGGCCGTGCGTTCCTCGACCTTGCGTTCGAGGTCGTCGTGCGCCTTCTGCAGGGCTTCGCGCGCGGCGAGGCGGTCGCTCAGGTGGCGGCGCCACTGGTAGACCATCATCGCCAGAATGCCGAGCAGTAGCGTGGAGATGCCGGCGACAGCGGCGCGGATCGCGCTGATATCGTCGACCGATTCGAGATGACTGAAGACGGTGAGCGTCCACGGCGTACCGGGCAAAGCGTGCGACTGGACGAGAAATTGCCCGGCGACGGCGTAGACCGACACCGTTTCCAGCGGATCGCGCGCGACGCGGACGAGGCGGGCGCCGTGATTGAGCACGGCGGTTTCGCGCACGCCGAGCGGTTGCAGCGCGCGGCGGTTGTATTGCTGCGTGCGGTCGAAGGCGTTGCGCGTACTTTCGTCGAGCGGGCGCAGCGTGGTGAATTTCCAGTCCGGCACCGAGCTGAGAATGACGACACCGTTTTCGTCGGCGACGAGCACCGGCGCCTCGACCGTCGACCACGACTTTTCCAGCTGGTCGAGGCCAACCTTGATGATCGCTACGCCGAGCGTGCGGCCGCCGTCGGAAAGGGCGGACGAGAGGTAGTAGCCCGGCTCGCTGCGCGTCGTGCCGATGCCAAAGAAACGGCCGCTGCCGCTCGCCATCGCGTCGCGGAAATAGGGACGGAACGAGAGGTCTTCGCCGACGTAGCTGTCGGCGCGCCGCCAGTTGCTCGATACGAGCACGTGGCCGGTGTCGTCGATGACGTAGATGGCGAGCGTGCCGGCGCGTTCGTTGAGTTGTTCGAGATAGCTGTTGATTCGGGCCGGCAGCTCCGGGCCGCCCTTCTTCTGCAACAGGTTGAGCACGTTGCGTTCGAGGCCGAGGGTGGCCGGGAAATAGGCGTACTTGCCGATTTCGCGCTCCAGGCTTGCCGAATAGAGGTCGAGCCGGTGGCGGCCCGTCGTCTGCAGCTCGGCGAGGCCCATGCTCTGGCTGACCTTGTACGTCGTCCATGACGCGGCGGCTGTCAGCACGGCCAAAGCCAGCAGCAGGGCGGCGAGACGCAGCGGATGGCGGATGCGCATGGAGTCAGTCACGGGATGGGCTCTTCATTTTATCAGCGGCCGAAGTAAAACTGCCCCGGATGGCCGGGGCAGTTGTGCAGTGCATGGCTACGGCCTTTGGCAAGTAGCGGGGGCGATGAAGCTCAATTCCACTTCGCGAGGTCGAGTTCCTGCTCCGACTTGGCGACGATGGCGCTGCCGGCCATGTCGCCGCCGACGTTGAGGCAGGTCCGGCCCATGTCGAGTAGCGCGTCGATGCCGAGGATCATCGCGTAGGCGGCGGCGACGGCCGAACCGGCTTCAACCTTCATGCCGATCGATTCGAGGACCATCAGCAGCATGATCGCGCCGGCACCCGGTACGCCCGCCGTGCCGATGCTGGCCAGCGTGGCGGTGATGATCACCGTCAGTTGCTGGTCCATGGTCAACGGATTGCCGGTGGCGTAGCCAATGAACATCGCGCAGACGCCGAGGTAGATCGCGGTGCCGTCCATGTTGATGGTGGCGCCGAGTGGCAGGGTGAAGGAGCTGATGTTGCGCGGGATGCCGAGTTTTTCTTCGGAGCAGCGCATGGTGACTGGCAGCGTTCCGCCCGAGGAGCGGGTGACGAAGGCGGTGATCATCGCTTCGTTGGCGCCCTTGAGGAACTTGAAGAAGCCAAGACCGGCGACGGCCATGATGCCGCCGTAGCTGATGACGAGATGCACCAGCAGGCCGACGTACACGGTCAGCGTCACGAAGAGCAGCGGGCCGAGCGCCTTGGCGCCTTGCTGCGCAAAGACCATGGCGATCAGGAAGAAGACGCCGATCGGCGCATATTCCATGATGCCGCGCACGATCTTGTACATCGTTTCGGCACCGGCATTCACCAGCTGGAAGAGCGTATCCGCGCCCTTGGCGACGACCGGGTCCTTCGAGTCTTTGACGTAGGCGATGGCCAGCCCGAACAGCACGGCGAAGAAGATGATCGGCAGCACGTCGCCCTTGGCCAGCGACTCGGCCGGGTTGGTCGGTACGATGTTGAGCAGGATCTGCGAGATCGTGGGCGATTCGGCAGCCTTGCCCTGCACGGCAGCGTCGCCGACGATGCCCATGCCGGCGCCCGGCTGGAAGACGTTGGCGAAGGCGAGGCCGATGGCGACGGCCAATGCCGAGGTGGCGAGGTAGTACGCCATGATCTTGACGCCGACGCGACCGAGGCGCGACGGCGCGATGCTCGCTGCACCGGCGATCAGCGAGAAGAGGATGACCGGCACGACGATCATCTTGAGCAGGCGGATGAAGATGTCACCGAAGAACTTGGTGTTATCGACGAAGGCCTTGACCGTGTCCGGACTGCCGTAACCCAGCGCGATACCGACGACGGCGCCGGCGATGAGACCGATCAGAATCCGCGATAGCAGATTCGATTTGAAGTACCAACTCAGCATTTTATTGACCCTCCAGGGACTATTGAAAAGCGATTAACAAAGCGAATGAAGAACGATCAGGATTTGGTTTTCTCAGTTTTCGAATTTCGGATTGATCAGGTTCTCGAACGAAAAAACTTCTTCCCAGCGCTCCTCGGTCAGCAACTGGCGCTCGGTCACCACCACGTCGTGCAGCGTCTTTCCGGTCTCATGGCATTCGCGAGCGACCTCGGCGCATTGCTTGTAGCCGAGCAGCGGCTTCAAGACGGTGATGATGCCCAGCGAGTTGAGCACCACATCGCGCGAATGCTCGACGTTGGCGGTAATGCCGACGATGCAGTTGGTACGCAGGCTGTTGACTGCGTTTTCCATCGTCGAGATCGACTTGAACAGCGCGTAGGTAATCACCGGCTCCATGACGTTGAGCTGCAGTTGACCGGCCGAGGCGGCGAGCGTCACCGTCAGGTCGAGGCCGATGACGAGGAAGCTCGTCTGATTGACGACTTCCGGGATCACCGGATTGACCTTGCCCGGCATGATCGAGCTACCCGGCTGCATCTGCGGCAGGTTAATCTCATTGAGGCCGCAGCGTGGGCCGGAGGAGAGCAGGCGGATGTCGTTGCAGATCTTGGTCAGCTTGGTCGACGTGCGCTTGAGCACGCCAGAGAGCAGAACGTAGGCGCCGGTATCGGAGGTCGCTTCGACGAGGTCGCTGCCGAGGATGAACTTGCAATCGGTGAGTTCGGAGAGGTACTTCGTCGCCAGCTCCGGGTAGCCGGGCGCAGCGGTGACGCGCGTGCCGATGGCCGTCGCGCCGAGGTTGATCTCGTGCAGGAACTGGCGAACTTCCGCGATGCGCTCGACTTCCTCGCCGATCGTCGTGCCCCAGCCGTGGAACTCCTGACCGAGCGACATGGGCACGGCGTCCTGCAAGTGCGTGCGCCCCATCTTCAGCACCTTCTCGAACTCCTTGCCCTTGGCGAAGAACGCGCCCTGCAGCTTGCGCAGCGCTTCCATGTAGGCCGACAGGCGCAGGATCAGCGCCAGCCGGAACGCGGTCGGATAAACGTCGTTCGTCGACTGGCCAAAGTTCACGTGGTCGTTCGGATTGACGTACTGGTACTCGCCCTTCTGGTAGCCGAGCTGCTCAAGCGCCAGGTTGGCGATCACCTCGTTGGCATTCATGTTGGTCGACGTTCCGGCGCCGCCCTGGATGAAGTCGGTGATGAACTGGTCGCGCATCTCGCCGGCGATCAGGCGATCGCAAGCGCTGATGATCGCGTCGGCGACGCGCGCGTCGAGCACGCCGAGATCGCGGTTGGCCATCGCCGCCGCCTTCTTGACGTAGCCGAAAGCCATGACAAAGTAAGGCTCGCTCGACATTGGCGTGCCGGTGATGTGGAAGTTGTCCTTCCCGCGCTGGGTCTGGACGCCATAGTAGGCGTCAGCCGGAATCTGCTTCTCGCCCAGGAAATCTTTCTCGGTTCGGTAGCTCGTAGTCATCGTGCACTCCTGCAATCGGTTTGCGGCGAAAAGCCCTGCCGCAACGGGGCGGCAGGGTTCTATCAGCATGGAGCGTGCCAGCTTAGGGATGGGCTAACAGGCTGATTACGTTGGAAAAAGAGAAGATTCCTCGGGCGGGTATTCGGATTTCCGGACAGGGACTGGCAAAATGCGTTCGGAAATCCGAACAGCGCTTGGGGCGGAGCCGTGGGGTCAGCGCGTGAGTCGAATGATCACTGAACTAAAGCGGGCACAACGAGAACCCGCCGCGCAAAAGACTGACTGATAATTTGAGCACCGTGCCGATTTCGTCATCGACTTTCGTTGTGCCCTTTGTGCTTAACTCCAACTTCGAGCCCTTCCCCGAAACCAATGCCCAAACACCTCTTCGTCGACATCTCTTCGCACGGTCTCGGTCATCTGGCGCAGGTCGCGCCGATCCTGAATGAACTGACGCACCGCCGTCCTGACCTTCGCCTGACCATCCGCAGCGGCGTTCCGGCCGAAAAGCTGCGCGCGCGCATCCGCTGTGACTTCACGCATATCACCGGACGCAGCGACTTCGGCTACGTCATGCTTGACGCCGTGCGCATCGATTTCGCATCGACCGCGGCGGCCTACCGCGCGCAGCACGCGAAATGGGCGCAGCGCGTCGCCGAAGAAGCTGGGCAGCTCGCCGCGCTGGAAGCCGATCTCGTCTTGACGGATGTCGCCTACCTGCCGCTTGCCGGTGCAACGCACACCGGCATCCCTTCGCTTTCGATGTGTTCGCTCAACTGGGCCGATCTGTTTGCCCATTACTTCGGACGCGAGCGCTGGGCGCCGGAGATCCATCGGCAGATGCTCGATGCCTACCGCAGCGCCGAAGCCTTCTTGCGCCTGACGCCGGCGATGCCGATGGCGGATTTTCCGCGCCGGCAGACCGTCGCGCCGGTTGCTGCCGCAGGGCAGGATCGCCGCGCCGAACTGCGCGAACGCCTTGGCGTAGCGCCCGACACGAAGCTGGCACTGGTCGCGTTCGGCGGCTTCGACAAGGGGCTGGGCGCGGAGCAATGGCCCCCGACTCCCGGATTGCACTGGCTGATTCCCGAAACCTGGCAGATCTGCCGCGAGGACATGGCGGCCACCGAGCCGCTCGGAATCCCCTTCCCCGATCTCTTGCGCAGCGTCGACGTCGTCCTCACCAAGCCCGGTTACGGCACCTTCGTTGAGGCGGCGTGCAACGGCACGGCGGTACTCTACCTGCGCCGCGACAACTGGCCTGAGCAGGATTGCCTGATCGAGTGGTTGCAGGAGAACGCCCACTGCCGCGAGGTCAACGAAACCGAACTCGCGTCGGGCGATTTGTCCGGCTTGCTCGATACGCTGTGGCAGCGAGCCCGCCCGCCGTTACCGCTGGCGCGCGGTGCGGAGGAAGCGGCGGCGCTGATCGAGCGCCACCTGCGTTCACACTGATGAGGCTCAGCCGCCGATCACGCCGCCATCTTCGCGCGTGATGGCGACAATCGACGGACGCGGCGGCACCCGGCGCACGGCGTCGAAGTCCGGCCAACGCGTCGAGGGGTTGTCGAAAGTCGAGTCCTTGTACTCGCCGGGGTGCTGGACGGCGACGAACAAGGTCTTGTTGTCCGGCGTGAAGGCCGGACCGCACATTTCGGCATCCTTCGGAACCGCGTAGAAGAACTTGGTCAGGCCACGCCCGGCGCCATTCACGTCGCAGGCATAGACGCCATCCGGGATACCGCTCTTGCGCTGCGACGATCCCTGGTCGGTCGTGATCCACAGGCGTCCCCGATTATCGAAGGTGCAGTTGTCCGGCGCTGCCAGCCAGTTGCCAAGTTTTTGCGTGTCCGGATGATACTTGGCGCCATGCTCCGGCTTGGCGGGATCGCCGGCGAGCAGCAGCACTTCCCAGCGGAATTCATCGGCCGTATGCAACGCCTGACGCGCGCCGTCGCTGCCTTCGGTGCCCGGCGGCAATAGTTCGACGATGTGGCCATAGAGATTGGTCGCGCGCGGGTGCAGCTTGCTGATCTGGTCCGGCTTGCGCGTGTTGTTGTTGGTCAGCATCACATAGACACGCCCGTTGACCGGGTTGGTCTCGACGTCTTCCGGGCGATCCATCGGCGTCGCGCCCAGGAGGTCGGCGGCGCGGCGGGTGTCGATCAGCACGTCGGCCTGGCTGTTGAATCCGTTGGCGGACGTCAGCGGTCCTTGGCCGAAGACCAGCGGCAGCCAGCGCAGCGTTCCCTGATCGTCGAACTTGGCGACAGAGAGAACGCCGTCGTCGAGCAGGTCGCGATTGGCGGCCGGGTTGTTCGGCACAAACTTCTTCGCGGTGACGAAGCGGTAGATGTACTCGAAGGCCTCATCGTCACCCGAGTAGACAACGACGCGGCCGTCCGGGGCGACGACGCAGGTCGCGGCTTCGTGTTTGAAGCGGCCCAGCGTGGTGCGCTTGATCGGTGTCGATTGCGGATCGTACGGGTCAATCTCGACGACCCAGCCGAAACGATTCGGCTCGTTCGGATTCTTCTCGATGTCGAAGCGATCAAAGAAGCGCGACCAGCTGTAGCGCGACTTGCCCTTGATGCCGAGGCGCTTGTGGTTGACCGCTTCCGGCGTCTTGTCCGGGTCGCCGCCGAAGTAGGTGTTGAAGTTCTCCTCGGCGGTCAGCACCGTGCCCCACGGGGTGACGCCGCCGGAGCAGTTGTTGAGTGTGCCGATCACTCGCGTCCCGGTCGGATCGACCTTGGTCTTGAGGCGATCATGGCCCGCCGCCGGGCCGGCGACATGCATCTCCGTCGTGCGTGCGCTGATACGGCGGTTCAATCGGCCATCGGTTTCGACCTGCCAGCCGTTGGCGTCCTTGCGAATCTCGATGATCGAGAGACCGTGCGCCGACAACTCGACTTCGGCCTGCTCGCGCGTCATCTTGCCGGCCGCATCGTTGGCGGTCAGTCCGGCAAACATCAGCTCGGGATTGGTGTACTCGTGGTTGACCGCCAGCAAGCCGTGCGTGCTGTTCTTCGAGCCGCGCGGCAGCGGCAGGAAGGCGACGAAGTCGTTGTTGTAGCCGAACTGCTTCTCCTGCGCCTCGGCGCTGAGGTTGAAGGGATCGAAGGCCGGCGCATCGCGCAACACCTTGTCGCCCCAACGGATCAGCACGTCGGCGCGATGGCTCTCGGCCGCCTGGTGGTAGACCTCGATCGAGTGCGCAGCCTGCGCGAAGCCGAGCGACGAGGGGTCCGTGACCGGGCTTGCCGCATGCGCCATCGGCGCGACGACGGTCGCTGCACCGCACGCCAGCAGTCCCCTGAGCGCGGAGCGGCGCGAGAGACGGGCGTCGATCAGGTCGGAGAGCGGCTTGGAAATCTGCGTACTGGCGGGCTGCGACGCGTTCAAATCGTTCTTGCGGGTCATCGTGATATTCCTCGAAACAGTCAGGCGATCAGTGGAAGAAGTATTCCTTCTCGGCAGTGCAGTGCGGACAACGCCAGTCATCCGGCAAGTCCTCGAAGGGTGTTCCGGGCGCAGTCCGCGAAACAGTCTCGCCGACGTCGCCGTCATAGGTGTAGCCGCAACGCGTACACACCCAGAGATCGAGCCGTCCGTCGGGACGACGCGCGATTCCGGGCAGAGATCTCGGGGAGTTCTCTCTATCGTTTTCGGCGCTACTCATGATGGCGGGAATCATCGCCGCACTTTGTTTCAGTCATATGACATGCATTGGATGCAAGCGCACCGGCCGGGAAAGCGGCTTCACAAAAGCGTCACACCGCCGTCACATCCGTCGGCGACCATCCCGTCCGCTGAAGTCATGAGCAATCCATTACGGCAAATACAAGAAAGGAAGCATCCAATGCACAAGAAGTTAATCGCCCTGGCGCTCGCCAGCATCGCCTCGGGCGCCACCTTGGCCCAGAGCAACGTCACCGTCTACGGCATCGTCGATGTCGGTTACGGTTACTACAGCGATGGCAATGCCGACGACGTCAAGTCGATTCACAAAATCGACGGTAATCAGTGGAAGACGACGCGCTTCGGTTTCAAGGGTTCGGAAAACCTGGGCGACGGACTGTCGGCCAATTTCCAGCTTGAAGCCAGCCTGCTGCCCGACACAGCGACGCTCGGCGGCCGTAACTCCTGGATCAGCCTGAAGAGCGGTCTTGGCGAACTCAAGGCGGGTTCCTTCGGCAGTTTCCACGACGACCTGCTCGGCGCGACCAGTGTCATGTTCGCCAACGGTACGGTGGCCGCACCGTTGCGCGTCTACGTCCTGACCACCGGCAGCAAGGAAAGCGGCGACATACGCAACGCGGTCGCCTACTACTCGCCGAACTGGAGCGGCTTCCAGCTCAAGGCGGCGGCGTCGACCCACGGCGACACGAGCACCGACGACGTCGTGCCGACCGGATTGACGGCCAGCACCGGCAATGAACGCGTCTATGCCGTCGCCGCGCACTACGCCAACGGCCCGCTCGTCGCCGGCGCCACCTATGAAATGAACAAGTATCAGGACTACGAGAACGCACCGAGCATCGACTCCGGCAACGAGTGGCACCTGGCGGCGTCCTACGACTTCGGGATCGCACGCCTCGCCGGTGCCTACGGGACGACGAACTATGCGCAGAATCCCGGTGTTACCAAGGACAGCCGCAAGCAATGGCAGCTGGGGGCTTCGACGCCGATCGGCAGCAAGGGCACGCTGGCGGTGAACTACGCGCGCGCCAAAATCGCGTACACCAACGCGGACGACGACAAGGTCAGCTTCTGGGGCATTGGCTACCTGCACGCGATGAGCAAGCGTACCAGCCTGTACGCGGCTTACGGCGATATCAGCCAGAGCGATACGAACATCATCAAGTCGCGCATCGACGGTTCGACGACAACGAGCGACGCCGGCTACCAATCCGCCTTCAACGTCGGCATCCGCCACAACTTCTGATTTATTCACACGTTCTCGCGGGCGCTTCGGCGCCTGTTTCCACCCAGCTGTTTCCGACATCCTCCTGTAACAGCCGTGCGTTCAAATACCCCGCATGAACACGACAACCCTCTCCCCGCTCGTTGAGTCTTGCAAGTCCTTTTTGCGAGCCTTCCTGATAGCCGTAGCGTTCGGCCTGCTTGCCGGCGCCACTTTGTCTTCCGTAGGCCACGCGACGGCGGCACCGGTGGCCGCCGTTGACAATGCCGCTGGATGGCAAGGGCAAAGCATCACCTGCGCCGGCCGCATCCGCCAGCAGGCGCAACGTATCGCCAAGCTCTATCTGCAGATCGGCATGGGGCTCGAAGTTGGCCACGCACGCCAGCAAATGAGCCGTGCCGCGCAACAGATCGACGACGACATTGCCGAATTGAAGCAGCACCCTCGGGATGCCAAGGCAGGCGAAGCACTGGCTCGCGTGACGCAGTCGTGGACCGACTTTCAAGGCGACTTCACGGCACCGTTTTCGTCGAACAGCAAGAGTCGCGTCTTCGATTCGGCCGACGCCCTCAGCCGCCACACCGGCAAGCTTGCCGCCACTTTCGAACGCAGCGGCGACGCGCCTGCGGCCAGCCTGCTCGACCTTTCACTGCGCCAGAATATGCTGGTTCAGCGCTTGGCGCGCCTCTATCTGATGGCCTACGCAGGCGACACGTCGGCCGGCCTCCAGGTCGACATCGAGCAGGCTCGCCGGGAGTTTTCGGCGGCGCTCGACGAACTTGCGCGCACGCGCTCGAATTCCGAAGCCAGCCGGCGCGCGCTTGAGCTGACGAAGATGCAGTGGATTTTCTTCGAGCGCGCCATTGAAAACGTCGGGTCACCACGCGACAGCAATCCGCGCCATGTCGCAACGACCAGCGAGCAGATCCTCGAACTGCTCGATGAAGTCTCGGCCCAGTACGCGCGCGGCTGAATCGGCGCGCCAACCACCAGCCGCTACTTGCCGTAGTTGAGCAGCCCGGCCTTCAGTTCGAGCAGGTCGAGCGGCGTGAAGCCCATGTACTTGCCGTCCCGCACCTGTCCCTCAAGCTGCAGGACACAGGTTTCCGGCGAACGCCGAATGACATTGCCCTTGATCGTGTAGTGCCGCTCGGCCTCACCAAGGTCGGCCTCGATGATTACGCCGTCGCCGCGCTGCAGTTCGGGCATCACCGCCCCGTGCTCACGCACGCGCATGCGTACTTCGCCCTCGGACATATCGACCAGCGTGCATGCCAATCCTTCCCGGACGTCCGGGACGTGGAGCGTCACCGGCGCGGTGATTTTGGCGCGTGACTTCTTGCGCTGATCGGTCACCGACAGCGTCGACAACTCCGGCGTCAGCAACACCATATTCATGTGCGAATACGGGCCGTCCGGCAGATTCACCTGCTTGGCGACTTCGGTATCGACGGTCGAGACGCCCTTGCCGCCCGCATTCGACATCAGCGAGATGTAGTTGCCCTTGTTGAACTGCTTGCCGCGCCCGATCTGCGCGCGGCGGTGATAATCGAGCTTCATCTCGAGATGCGAGGTATCGGGAACGAGCAACTGGAAGAGCTTGAGTGCGGCAACCGGCAGCCGCTGGTCGTTCTCGCCGACGCGGAAGACGGTCGGGTTGCCTTCGGCATCGCGGTCGATGGAATCGCTCGAATAGACGTAGTGGCCATTCACGCAGTAGGCCAGGATCAACGTGTCGAAAACGATGTCCTGCTTGAATTCCGGGTAGTAGCGCAGCTTCTTGCCGATCGGGAAGAACTCGATCAGCGTCCTGATGCGCGCCAACTGAAACGCCGCCGGCGAATTGTGCGCCGATGCTTCATTTGCACTGCTCGCCGATCCAAACGTCTTTTCGAAGAGAGTCTTGAGCACGTTTCGCCTTCCAGCACACGCCGTTGTTCGATCGCGAAATTATACCCCGCAGCTATCGCGGCAAGCCTTGCTACAACGGATAGCCGAAACGCTGGAGCAAGGCGCCGGTTTCGTAAAGCGGCAGACCCATCACGCCGGTATAGCTGCCAGCCAGGTTCTCGACAAATAGCGCGGCGTGGCCCTGGATGCCGTAAGCGCCGGCCTTGTCCATCGGCTCGCCGGTCGCCACGTAGGCGCGGATCGTCGCCTCGTCGAGCGGGCAGAAGCGCACTTCGCTGATCGAGAGCGTGGACTCGATGCGCCCTTCGAAAGCCACCGAGACCGCCGTCAGGACACGATGCGTGTTGCCGGCAAGGCGGCGCAGGATCGCTCTCGCGTCTTCGGCGTCGGTCGGTTTGCCGATGATCTGCCCTTCAAATTCCAGCGTCGTATCGGCCGCCAGCACCGGCTGCGAACGCATTTTCCTCAGGGTGACGACACGCCAGCCGTATTCGGCCTTGGCGCGCGCCACACGCTGCACGTAGTCGATCGGCACCTCGTCAGGCAGCGGTGTTTCGTCGAGCTCCTCGTCTTCGCGCGGATGGTTGCGGAAAACGATGGTATCGAACTGGATGCCAACCTGGGTCAGCAACTCCCGTCGACGCGGACTGCGCGAGGCGAGGAAGAGGCGCGGGTTACGGAGATTGATCGGCATGCAGCTCAACCTTCTCGATGGTAGGGATGGTTCTTGACGACGCTGACCGCGCGATACAGCTGCTCGCACAGGACGAGGCGCGCCATGGCATGCGGCAGCGTCAGGCTGGAAAGACGGATCATGGAAGCGGCGCGCTGCTTCAGTTCCTCGTCGATGCCGTCGGCGCCGCCGATGATGAAGGCCGTGTCGCCGCCTTCGCGCATCCAGTCTTCAAGGCGTTGCGCCAGCTTTACGGTGGTCAGGTCAGTGCCGCGTTCATCGAGCACGACGATCCGGTTGAAGCCGGACAAGGCCGCCTGCAGCCGAGTTTTCTCCGCCGCCAGCAGTTGTTCGCGGGTCTTGGAGCCACGCGGTTCAGGCTTGATTTCGACGACCGACAACGGCAACTCGCGTGGCATGCGCTTGATGTACTCGGCACAGCCCTTGGCCACCCAGTCGGGAAGCTTGTGACCGACGGCGAGGATGCCGAGCCGCATTCTGCCTCAGGCGCTCGCGGCGATCGCCTTGCGAACCCGTTCCGGCCCTTTGCCGCCCCACAGTTCCTCGAGGTTGTAATAGCTGCGGATGGCTGGTTGCATGACGTGCACGACGATGTCGCCGAGATCGACGAGCACCCATTCGCCGCCGTCTTCGCCTTCGGTCGAAATGATCTCGCCGCCGGCTTCGCGAACCTTGTCCTCGACGTTGCGCGCCAGCGATCGCACCTGCCGGTTTGAGTCGCCGCTGGCGACGACGATGCGCTCGAAGAGCGGCGTCAGCTTGGCGGTGTTGATGACTTCGATGTCACGACCCTTGATGTCCTCAAGGGCATTTACGACGATTTTTTCGAGTTGTGTTGCATTCATTAAAAGCTAACTCCGGTGTGGAACCTCCCCCTACAGGGGGATAATCTTGCTTGGGAGAGGCGTCATCTCTTCCAAGCCGTTTCGCCCGGTCACGGGCGTGGATTGAAACATTGGCGAATCAATTCTCCGAGTAAAGGCGGTGTTGCCGGATGTGCGCAATCAGCGCGTCTGGCAGCAAATATCGGGTGCTGCGCCCTTTGGACAGCAACCCCCGAATCTTGGTTGCTGAAATGTCGAGCTGCGTCATCGCGAAGGGGGCGATGCGCCCGGCCGGCGCCGACTTCAGATCGGCGACGTCCGTACTCAACCGGGTACGGAAGACCTCCGCGATCGCTCGCGGCAATGCACCGGCTTCAACCGGGTAGCCCGGCCGGTGTGCGACGCCGACATGCGCCAGTTCGAACAACGATTCCCAGCGATGCCAGCCGGCCATTCCGGCAAACGCGTCGGCGCCGACGAGCAGGACGAGTGGCCGCTCACTGCCGATGCAATCGCTCTGACGCAAACGCTCGAGCGTCGGCACGGTGTAGCTAGGCTGCGCGGCCTCGACTTCGGCGCTATCGAGTTCAAAGCGCGGATTTCCGGCGATCGCCAGACGCACCATCTCGAGACGCTGCGCCGCCGCGACGCGCGGCGCGCCACGCAAAGCCGGCCAGCCTGCCGGAATCCAGCGCACGGACGCGAGCTCCAGGGCTTCGGCCGCTTCCTCTGCAAGGCGCAGATGACCGAGATGCACCGGATCGAAAGTCCCGCCGAAAATCCCCAGCGGTGCTCGCTCCCGCATGTCAGGCATTTTCGTCGACGACGACAAAGACGTCGCGATAGCTCGCGTAGAAGCTGCCGTAGAGCGTCGGCATGAGCACGACGACGAGCAATGATGACAGCGCGACCGACATCATTTCACCGCCACCGGGCAGAAGAATCGTTATCGCGCCGACGAGCAATCCCGGAAGCAGCATGCCGAACACCGCAATTGACAGAAAGTAGACGACGAACGCGCGCCAGTTGCGCAGGCAGGCGACCATGCTGAAAAACAGCGACTTCCCGGCCGACAATCCGTGCCAGGCCGCAAGCACCGGCGCAAACCAGTAGGCCATCATGAAGGGCAAGGACAGGGTGATGGCCATCACGATCGCGGCCAGCGACGAATCACCGTCGCCGGCCGGCTCCTCCGCGCGCTGCCCGAGAACGGCCATGCGGAAGAGTCCGCCGCCATCGATCATCGAGGTCGCGCCAAGGATGAGCGTCGTCCCGGCGAAGTAGATGCCGCCCAGGATCAACAGCGTGCGCAGATTCTGCTGAAAGCCCGAAAACAGCAGATGCGGCGGCAGCAGCGCGTTGCGTTCGACGAGCCGGAAGGCATTCATGATGCTGACCGAAAACACCGGGATCAGGAGCGTCGCCGCCAGCTGTCCGAAAAACGGCATTGAGCTGATCACGATCATCATCACCCAATAGCCGATGATGAGCAGCGTCAGCAGCAGCTGCTTCTTGCGGAAGATGCGGAAGCCATCGGAGAGCCAGCGCAAACCGCGGCTGGCAGGGAGGTTCAATGCTTGCATGGAGAAATCAATTCGCGACAAAGACGTCCCGGTAGGCGGCGTACACCGACCCGGCGAGAACAGGAATGAGGACCAGAAAACCGAGGCCGACCGGCAGCGCGGCGAAGAACGCGAGCACCAGCACGATCAGACCATAGACCAGGAACGCCAGGACGTTCTTCATGCACGCCTCGAAACTGGCCTTGAGCGCGGCGACCGGCTGCATGTGGTTGAAGAAGACCAGCGCCGGAGCGAACCAGACGGCCATGACGACGGGCACGGACAGCGCCAGCGACAGCAACAACGACAGCATCAAGCCGCCGAAGATCACGCCAAGACCCGCCGGCTGCGCTGACAACAAACCGCCGGCCACGCTGCCTCCGCCAACCACCACCACAATGACGACGATGGCGAACATCGCCAGCATGTAGAGAACGCCCACCATGACCAGTGGGCCGGCGTTCTGCTTGAAGCCGGCGAAGAGGTCGTCGATCTGCACGCGCTCCTCCTCATCGATCTTCCTGCACACCAGCAGCATGCCCGCGCCGAGCACCGGCATCAGCAGATGCGCGGCGAGCGTTCCGACCAGCGGCACGATCTGCACGCCGAGAACAATGACCAGCAGGACGATGGTCAGCCCGATCCACAAGCCGGGGTTGGCCGCGAACAGCGCCCAACCCTGCTGGAGCCAGTCAAACGCATTTCCGGGAGGGACAACCCGACTGTTTCCGTTGAAGGCCGGCGCCGGAATCGGGAAGGATTCCATGGTTTTGCTCACTCGAATCGGTTGGAAACAACAAGGGATGACGCGGACAACAGCCGGCGAATTGTAAATACCTCGCTCGGCAGCACAGGCCGCAAACGGGCAGCGCGGGAAAAAATCAGAAGGTGCCGATCACCCACATCGGCACGCTGATCCGATCGACACCCGGCCCTTCCATCGGGACAAAGAAGCCGTCGCCGCGCGGATCGATCAGCGTGTACGGAACACCGTGCTCGGGCGTCACCACCACCTTGTACAGACGGCCATTGATGCGATATTCCTCGACCGTCTCGCCCTCGCGCTTTTTGATCGTCACCTCCGGTTCGAGCGCTGCATCTTCCGCGCTCATCACCGGCGGTGGCGGCGGTTCCGGCAAGGGCTCAAGATCGCTTGGGGTCTGCGCCAGAACCGGGGCGGCTGCGAGGGCCAGCAAGGCAAGGAGGGCAGAGATTCGACGCATGAGTGGTGCTTTCCGACGTGTATTTTTGGATACCCCGATTGTATTACAGATTGAGCAGCATCTCGCGCTCGCTGGGCAGCGGCTCGAAGCCCAGCGTCTCATAGTGTTTGAAGATGGCATCGACGACGTCCTCGGGCTTGTCGATGACCTGGATCAGGTCGAGATCGCCCGGCGAAATCACCTTTTCATCGACCAACGTGCTGCGGAACCAGTCGATCATGCCGTTCCAGAACGGGCCATGCACCAGGATGATCGGAATGCGGCGGCTCTTGCCGGTCTGGATCAGCGTCAACGCCTCGAGCAACTCGTCGAGCGTCCCGAAACCGCCCGGCATCACGACATAGGCGTTGGCGAAGCGCACGAACATGTACTTGCGTGCAAAAAAGTGGTGGAACGACTGCGAAATGTCCTGGTAGGCATTGGCCGACTGCTCGCGCGGCAGCTGGATGTTCAGCCCGATGCTCGGCGACTTGCCGAAATACGCCCCCTTGTTGGCCGCCTCCATGATGCCGGGACCGCCGCCCGAGATCACCGAAAAGCCGGCATCCGAAAGCAGGCGCGCGATTTCCTCGGTCAATTTGTAGTACGGCGAATCGGGTGCGGTGCGCGCGCTGCCGAAGATCGAGACCGCCGGCCGGATCGCCGACAGGCGCTGCGTCGCCTCGACGAACTCTGACATAATGCCGAATACCCGCCAGGCCTCCTGCGACGCCGTAAACTTGCTTGATCCATGCTCGGCAGACGGGGGGATCTTGTCTTTTTCGCTCATTTCACGCCTTAAAAAAATATGCCAACCCTGCTGCTGGTCGACGGATCGTCGTATCTCTACCGCGCGTTTCACGCCATGCCGGACCTGCGCAACTCGCAGGGTGAGCCTACAGGCGCGATCTACGGTGTGCTGAACATGCTACGCCGCCTGGATAGTGACTACAAGGCGGCGGACGTGGCCTACAAGGCCTGCGTTTTCGACGCCAAGGGCAAGACCTTTCGCGACGACTGGTATCCCGAATACAAGGCCAACCGGCCGTCGATGCCGGACGATCTGCGCCTGCAGATCGAGCCGATCCACGCCGGTGTCGCCGCCTGCGGCTGGCCGATCCTGATGGTCGACGGCGTCGAGGCCGACGACGTGATCGGCACGCTGGCCCGGCAGGCCGCCGCGCAAGGCATCGACGTAGTGATCTCGACCGGCGACAAGGATCTCGCGCAACTTGTCGCCCCGCACATCACGCTGGTCAACACCATGAGCAACGAGAAGCTCGATGAAGCCGGCGTGCTGGCCAAGTTCGGCGTACCGCCGGGACGCATCGTCGATTACCTGACGCTGGTGGGCGACGCGGTCGACAACGTCCCCGGCGTCGCCAAGGTCGGGCCAAAAACGGCCGTCAAATGGCTGGCGCAGTACGACTCGCTCGACGGCGTCATCGCGGCGGCCGCGGACATCGGCGGCGTGGTCGGCGAGAACCTGCGCCAGGCGCTCGACTTCCTGCCGCTCGGACGCCGGCTCGTCACCGTGCGCTGCGACCTCGAACTGCCACAGACCATTGCCGAACTCGCGCCGCACGCGATGGAGCGCGAACGCCTGGTCGAGCTGTTTACGCGCTACGAGATGAAGTCGTGGCTGAAGGAGGTGCAAGGCGAACCCGCTCCCGACGAGGCGCCAACGGCTGCAAGTCAGGCCGCGCCTTTGCCGATGCCGGACCTGCTCGCCGACGACGGTGCCCATCGCGCCGGTTACGAGACAATCCTCGACTGGGCGACCTTCGACCGCTGGCTGGCGAAGATCGAAGCCACGCCGCTCACCGCCATCGACACCGAAACGACCAGCCTTGATCCCTTTGCGGCGCGCATTGTCGGCATCTCGTTCGCCGTTGCTCCCGGCGAGGCGGCCTATCTGCCGCTCGCCCATGACTACGCGGGCGCACCGGCACAATTACCCTGCGATCAAGCGTTGACGCGGCTCAAGCCCTGGCTGGAATCGCCGCTGCACGCCAAGATCGGGCAAAACCTCAAGTACGACGAGCACGTGTTCGCCAATCACGGCATCGCGCTGGCCGGCGTCGCGCACGACACGCTGCTGCAATCCTACGTGCTCGAATCAGGCAAGGAAGGCGTGCGCGGCCACGACCTCGGCCAACTCGCGCTGCGCCATCTCGGGATGCAGACGATTCCGTTTGAAGCGCTGTGCGGCAAGGGCGCGAGCCAGATCGGCTTCAATCAGGTTGCGGTCGATCAGGCCGCCGAATACGGCGCCGAGGATTCCGATCTCTGCCTGCGTCTGCACGAGCGGCTGTACCCGCAGATCACCGCGAATGAGGGATTGACGCGGGTCTACAGCGATATCGAGATCCCGTCGCGCGAGATCCTGTTTCGCATGGAGCGCAATGGCGTGCTCATCGATTCCGATCTTCTAGCGCAACAGAGCAACGAACTCGGCAAGCGATTGCTCGAGCTTGAAGCCCTTTGTCACGAAGCGGCCGGACAGCCGTTCAACGTCAACTCGCCGAAGCAGCTCGCCGAAATCCTGTTCACCAAGCTCGGCCTGCCAGTGAAAAAGAAGACGCCGTCCGGTACGCCGTCCACTGACGAGGAGGTACTGTCGGAACTCGCGCTCGATTACCCGTTGCCGAAATTGTTGCTGGAATCGCGCCAGCTCGCCAAGCTGAAAGGCACCTACACCGACAAGCTGCCGAAGATGGTCAATGCGCAGACCGGGCGCGTGCATACCAGCTACGCGCAGGCCGTGGCGGTGACCGGACGCCTCGCCTCCAGTGACCCCAACCTGCAGAACATCCCGGTACGTACCGCCGAAGGACGGCGTATCCGTGCCGCCTTCATCGCGCCGCAAGGCAGCCATATCGTTTCTGCCGACTACTCGCAAATCGAGTTACGCATCATGGCGCACCTTTCCGAAGACGCACGTCTGCTCGAAGCCTTCGCGCAGGGCGAAGACGTGCATCGCGCCACCGCCGCCGAAATCTTCGGCGTCACGCCGATTGAAGTCGGCGCCGACCAGCGCCGCGTCGCCAAGGTCATCAATTTCGGCTTGATCTACGGCATGAGCGCCTTCGGCCTCGCGCGCCAGCTCGACCTCGAACGCAGCGCGGCGCAGGCGTACATCGAACGCTACTTCACGCGCTATCCCGGCGTCGCCAAGTACATGGAAAGCACGCGCAACATGGCCAAGATGAACGGCTACGTCGAGACCGTGTTCGGCCGTCGCCTGTGGCTGCCGGAGATCCGCGCCGCGCAGGTCGGGCGTCGCCAGGGCGCCGAACGCGCGGCGATCAACGCACCGATGCAAGGGACAGCCGCCGATCTGATCAAACTGGCGATGATCGCCGTGCAAGGCTGGCTCGACCGGGAACAACTGCAGTCACGCCTGATCATGCAAGTGCACGACGAATTGGTGCTCGAAGTGCCGGACACCGAGCTGTCGCGCGTGCGTATCGAACTGCCGCCGTTGATGACGCAAGTCGCCAAGCTGCGCGTGCCGCTCGCGGTCGAAGTCGGCGTCGGCGCCAACTGGGACCAGGCGCACTAAACAGGCGCGCCGTTAAAGCTTCCAGCTCAGGACCGGCCAGCCGCGTGCCTCGGCTTCCGCCGCGAGACGGGCATCCGGATTGACCACCTGCGGATGCCCGACCGCCGCCAGCAAGGGCAAGTCGTTGATTGAATCCGAGTAGAAATGGCGATCCTCGGCCGGCGTCCCCCAGTCCTCGCGTGCGAGGAAAGTTTCAAGGCAGTCGATCTTCCGTTCGCGATAGCAGATCGTGCTCTCAATCACGCCGACGACGCGATCGTCGCGCAGTCGCGGACACGGCGCAATCACCGGCATTTTGAACAAGTCGCCGATCCCCGCAGACAGGAAGTGATGCGTCGCAGTAATGATCGCGGTGTGATCGCCACGCACGCGATGTTCCTTGACGACGGCAATCGCCGCTTCCGGCAGCCGTGGCCGGATCTGCTCGGCAATGAACGCATCGCGTATCGGCAGCCACTCATCAAGTGTCTTGTCGCGCAGGAAGCTCAGGTGGAACTCGAGATACTCGGCGATATCGAGCGTTTCGGCCGCGTACTGCGCCAGATAGCCGGCCTGCGTCGTCAGACAGGCGGCGTCGAGCAGGCCGTGATCGATCAGGTAGTGCATCCAGAGCGAGTTGGAGTCGCCGTCAAGCAGCGTGTGGTCGAGGTCAAAAAGCGCGAGAGCCATGAGCGATACCGGAAAAATTGGAAGCGGCGCGAGTATACCGGACGCCTTTCGGCGCCGACGTGCAACAATTCGCTGACAACCCCATCGACTGGAGAAGCCATGAAACAGACGATCAGCTTTGTCACCCTCGGCGTCAGCGATCTCGCGCGCAGCCGCAAGTTCTACGCCGCGCTCGGCTGGAAGGAATTATCCGGCAGCAGCGCCGATGTTGCCTTCTTTCACGCCGGAACAGTCGCCGTCTCCCTGTTCCCGCGTGAAGCACTGGCCGAGGACGCCAAGGTCGCGCCGCAGGGTAACGGCTTCCCGGGTTTCACACTCGCCCATAACGTCGAGTCCGAAGCCGCCGTGGTGAGCACGCTCGCCGAAGCCGTCGCCGCCGGAGCTACGCTCATGCGCCCCGCAGACAAGGCGTTCTGGGGCGGCTTCCGCGGCTATTTCGCCGACCCGGACGGCTTCCTCTGGGAAGTCTGCTGGAACCCATTTTTCCCGCTCGACTCGGAGGGACATGTCCAGTTGCCCGAATAAGCTCGCGGCAGCATTCATCTGCCTCGTTTCCGCCACGCCGGCCACGGCCGATGAATGCGATCAGCTCGCGCCACCGTCGGTCACGCTGCGCCGGCTCCCGGAACGACTGAGCATCAACACCCGCCATGACCACCGGGAAATTACACATCTGGCCGCCGAACTGGCACGACCCGGCACGCGCGTCCTCGGCCTCACCCGAGGTACCGCGACGGTCCGGATGGAAGTCCGCTCACCGTCCTACGTCGACCGCTCCGGCCGCTGGGAATGCACCAGCCCGCAAATCGTCGTCACTTACGGTTACGACCCGATGACCGTCTATATCGCCCGGGAATTTCCGGAACGAAGCTGCGCCTACAACGAGATTTTCGAACACGAACTTCGCCACGTAAGAACGTATCAGGAACATCTCGTGGCGATCGAGAAGGATCTGACCGAAACGCTCCGGCGACGCTTTGCCACCGGCACCCCCTGGCGCGGCCCGGTCGGCAACACGCAAGCGATCTTGCAACGCGAAATCGATGATCGCTGGCTTCCGTACATCAAACGTGAAATCGGAAAGGTCGAGGTCGCCCAGGCGCGGGTCGATACCCCGGACGAGTACGAGCGCGTTTCGAAGAGCTGCAACGGCGAAATCCAGAGACGAATCAAATGACGCCGCACCCGGCAGTGACAATTATTCGCCGGACATTACAGTTCGTTACGCAACGGCTGAACAAGGCCAACAGACATCACCGATCCGAAAAGTCACAATGCACTCGTTGCTTCAGCGCCCCCCGCTGACAATGTTTGACCCTCCCTGACCCATCGCAACGATGGGATCTTTAATCCCGTGCCAGACCGGCGCGGGATTTTTTTCGCCTGATGCAAAGTCCTCGATTTTTGCGCTACCCTTGCGGCCCTTTCCGTCTCAAGGTCCAAACGCCATGTCCTCTGTACCCGCCTGCCCACAATGCACTCTGGAAAATACCTATCCTGACGGCAGCAGCTATGTCTGCGCCGACTGCGGCTTCGAGTGGCCGATCGCCGGCAATGCCGAACATGAAGAGGATTCGGAAAAAGCAGTCAAGGATGCCAATGGCAATGTGCTCGCCGACGGCGACGCGGTCGTGCTGATCAAGGATCTGAAGGTCAAGGGCTCGTCCATCACGCTCAAGATGGGGACCAAGGTCAAGAGCATCCGCCTGGCGGGCGGCGACCACGAAGTCGACTGCAAGATGGACGCCGGCAGCTTCATGCTGAAGGCGTGCTTTCTGAAGAAGGTCTGACCCAAACCGGTGGAAATCACGGGCGGATTCGTTCGCGAACCGGCGACTATGCTATACATACGCCCATAATTTCACGGGAGGTTGGAGAACAATCATGAGCACACAAGGCAGCCCCATCGCATACGGCACGGAAGATTTGTTGATCAGCCTGTGCAATTCGGTAACCAAGACGCTGACCGCTGCGACGCGCAGCCAGATTCATTACTCGGGCATGGTCCAGCGCATCACCAAGACCTGCCTGAAACCCGATATCGGCTGTTTCGTCCTGTTCGACGGCGGCTTCTCCGGCCTCGTCGTCATCAACTTTGCCGCGAAGACGGCGATGGAGCTCTACGAGAGCTATATGCTCAATATGGGCATGCCGAAGGAAGGGCTGGCCAGTTCGCACACGTCGGATGAAGTCAGCAACGCCATGGGCGAGTTGATGAACCAGATCATCGGCGACTTCACCAGCAAGGTGCAGCGCGAACTACACACCCATATCACGCAGAACCAGCCCAAGATGCTGGTCCTCAACAAGCAGGTGCAGTTGAGCGTCGACACCAACCTCGACAACCCCGAGGCACGGCGGGTGACCTTCTACACCGGGCGCGACAACATCTTCTACCTGGAACTGGCGATCGACCGCACCGAGTTCATCAAGCTGTATGACTTCGAGCCGCACGAAGTCCCCAATCCCGATGATCTGATCGCGCAGGCGAACAACGGACCGGCGACCGCTTCGACGCAAACCGCAAAGCCCAACGACCACGACGACCTTCTCGCATCGTTGGGCATGTAAGTAGCGCCCCTCTGAGGCACTTTCCGACCAATATCAAGCGAAGTCGCAGCTATGGCCCACCAAGTCGTCGATACCCAGGTTTCACCAACCGGCCGCATGGAAGTTTTGTCCCGCGCCGAAGCCACCAGCCTTCTTGATCGCGGCCACGGCGGCCTGCACGAGCTGCTCCGCAACTGTTCCCTCGCCGTTCTGAATTGCGGCAACGAGACCGACGACGGCAAGGAACTGCTCGAACGCTACAAGTCGTTCGACATCCGCCTGATCAACCGCGAGCGCGGCATCAAGCTCGACATCACCGGCGCCCCCGCCAGCGCCTTCGTCGACGGCAAGATGATCGCCGGAATCCAGGAGCACCTCTTCTCGGTATTGCGCGACGTCGTCTACCTGGGTGACGAGATTCGCGGCAACCCGAAGTTCGATCAGTCGACGCCGGAAGGCGTCACCGACACGGTTTTCCACATTCTGCGCAACGCCGGCATCCTGCGCCCGCTGCCCAATCCAAACCTGATCGTGTGCTGGGGCGGACACTCGATCAGCCGCGAGGAGTACGACTACACGAAGCTCGTCGGCTACCAGCTCGGCTTGCGCGGCATGGATATCTGCACCGGTTGCGGTCCGGGCGCCATGAAAGGCCCGATGAAAGGCGCCGCGATCGGCCATGCCAAGCAACGCACCGGCGGCCGCTATCTCGGCTTCACCGAGCCGGGCATCATCGCCGCCGAAGCACCGAATCCGATCTGCAACGAACTCGTCATCTTCCCCGACATCGAGAAGCGACTCGAAGCCTTCGTCCGTACCAGCCACGGCATCGTCGTCTTTCCCGGCGGCGTCGGAACGGCGGAAGAAATCCTCTACCTGCTCGGCATCCTGCTGCACCCGGACAACGCCGACATTCCCTTCCCCCTGGTGTTCACCGGGCCGAAGAGTTCCGAAGCCTACTTTCAGCGGATCGACCAGTTCATCGGCGAAACCCTGGGCGCCGAAGCACAACGGCACTACAAGATCATCATCGACAATCCGGACCGGGTCGCACGCGAACTCAAGCACGGCCTGCAACTCGTACGCGATTTCCGGAAAATCGGGCATGACGCCTACAACTTCAACTGGCTACTCAAGGTCGAAAGCGATTTCCAGAAGCCTTTCGTCCCGAACCACAAGAACATGCGCAGCCTGAAGCTGCACCAGGATCAACCAAGCCATTCGCTGGCCGCGAACCTGCGGCGAGCGTTCTCTGGCATGGTCGCCGGCAACGTCAAGGCCGAAGGCATCCGCGAAATCGAGAAACACGGGCGCTTCGAAATCTGCGGGGAGCCGGCGATCATGGGACCGATCGACGCGCTGCTCAGATCCTTCGTCGACCAGCAGCGAATGAAGCTCCCGGGCCGCGAATACGACCCGTGCTATCGCATCGTTCACGACGACACTGCCGCCTGACGGCCTGCGCCGCTTACAGATCGTTACGCAAACACTGCATTCGGACGACAGACCCCCGGCGTCGAGATTCATAGAATGGTTTCGTTGCTTCAGCGCCCCCCGCTGACAATGTTTGACCCTCCCTGACCCATCGCAACGATGGGACATTCGATCCCGCGCCGGACTGGCGTGGGATCCTTTTTTTGTTTGGTCAGAACGAAGGAGACAGCCA
>JAGNOM010000272.1 GCA_017990155.1 Propionivibrio sp.
GACCGACCAGTTCGCCGCACTTTCGGTGCTGGCCAATGCGCCGGGCGAGGAGGGTGATCAGGCGCTGGCCGACTTCTACCAGCGTTGGGAAAGAGAGGCGCTCGTCGTCGACAAGTGGCTGGCCGTTCAATCGAGCAGTCGCCTGTCGGGAACGCTGGCGCGCGTCGAAAGCCTCACGCGCCATCCGGCATTCGATATCCGAAACCCGAACAAGGTCTACGCGCTGCTGCGCACCTTCGGCGCCAACCACCGGCATTTTCATTCTGCCGACGGCAGCGGGTACCGTTTTGTCGCCGAGCAGATCATCAAGCTTGATCCGATCAATCCGCAGGTCGCCTCACGTCTGGCGCGCAGTTTCGACCGCTGGAAGCGCTTCGATGGCGGCCGGCAGCAACACTCACGCGCGGCACTGGAGTCGGTGCGCAGCCAGTCCGGGCTGTCGCGCGACGTGTTCGAAGTGGTGGATAAGGCGCTGGGTTAGGTCTTCGGTTTTGTCTTCGCGCTCGCGCGAAGCAAGACCCAGAGCGCGCCTTCGCCGCCGTCGAACGACGGGGCGTGGCAAAACGCCAGCACATCCTTGCGCCGGCTCAGCCAGCTCTTGACCAGTTGGCGCAGGATACCCTCGCGTCCCGGTGAGCCGTAGCCCCGGCCATGCACGATGCGCAGGCAGCGCTTGTCGGCGAGTTGCGATTCGGCGAGAAAGCGCGAAACGGCGTCGTGGGCTTCATGCCGGTTGAGCCCGTGCAGATCGATGTGATTCTGGATCGACCAGCGTCCGCGCCGCAGGTCGCGCAGTACGTTCCGCGACACGCCGTTGCGCAGGAAGGAGTCGGCATCGCCGATGGCGAGCAGATCGTCGATTTCGAGCGGGCCGTGCAAGGCTTCGACGATGACGGCAGCCTCATCTAGCTCGCGCTGGCGCGGGCGTGGGCTCGGCTTGGGCGTTTCAAATGCGACGCGTTCAGGCACTCGCAACGGTACCGCGCCATCAACCGCCGCATAAAATGCGGCGAGTTCCTCCGGGGTTGGTTGTTGCCGTTGAGTCATAGGCTACTTCCTGGCTCGAGGTGATGCTCGGACGCCGGTGGGAGGATGTCCGGCGTCCGGTGCGTTCGTCAGGTGCCCAGGCTGTCCAGGTAGCGCTCGGCATCAAGCGCGGCCATGCAGCCGGTTCCGGCGGAAGTGCAGGCCTGGCGGTAGATGTGGTCCTGTACATCGCCGGCAGCAAAAACGCCCGCAATGCTCGTCTGCGTGGCGTTGCCCTTGCGTCCGCCGTCGGTGACGATGTAGCCGTTTTCCATTTCCAGCTGGCCGGCAAAGAGGTCGGTGTTGGGCTTGTGTCCGATGGCGATGAAGACGCCCATCAGCGAAATGTCTTCCGAAGCGCCCGTCTTGACGTTCTTGATGCGCATTCCGGTGACGCCCGTTTTGTCGCCGAGCACTTCTTCGAGAACCGAATCCCACTTGATCGTCACCTTACCCTCGGCAGCGCGTGCCAGGAGCTTGTCCTGCAGGATCTTCTCGCTGCGGAACTTGTCGCGGCGATGCACTATGGTCACGTGGCTGGCGATGTTGGCGAGGTAGAGCGCTTCTTCCACAGCCGTGTTACCGCCGCCGATGACCGCGACGGGCTTGTTCTTGTAGAAGAAACCGTCGCAGGTGGCGCAGGCGGAAACACCGCGCCCGGAGAATTCCTCCTCCGAGGGCAGGCCGAGATATTGGGCTGAGGCGCCGGTCGCGATGATCAGCGCGTCGCAGGTGTAGGTTCCGCTGTCGCCAATCAGGGTGAATGGCTTTTCGGTCAGTTTGGCCGTGTGGATGTGATCGAAAATGATCTCGGTGTCAAAGCGCCGGGCGTGCTCTTCGAACTTCTGCATCAACTCCGGCCCCTGAATGCCTTCGGCGGCCGCCGGCCAGTTATCGACTTCAGTTGTCGTCATCAGCTGGCCGCCTTGGGCGAGACCGGTGATCAGGACGGGCTTGAGATTGGCGCGTGCAGCGTACACCGCGGCGGTATATCCGGCCGGGCCGGAACCCAGGATCAAAAGCTTGCAGTGGCGTGAGGCTTCAGTCATTTCAGTATTCCTCTCGTGGGTAACATGGTACTGATTATAGCTGGAAATACATTAGCATTTTCTGATGTGTCTCGGGCGTTCTGATTTTCGCGAGATTCGTGCGAACATCGGCATTCGAATTGGTGTCCTATAATCGTTAAGTGGTTCTTCAAGCTGCTATTCATCTGCAAAAGAGGGGGGTCATGCTCACGGATCAACGTACTGCCAGCAAATTGCCCAGCCAGGCGCTGCTGCAAAGCATTCCCCTATTTGCGGGGCTGACCGAGGCACAACTCGACCATATCGCAAGAATCGCGATTCGCCGAAAGGTTCCGCGTCATTCGACCATCGTTCACGTGGGAGATTGCATTGATGCGCTGTACGTCATCGTCAGCGGTGGCGTCAAAGTGATGAATCGTGATGCGGACGGGCGCGAAGTTATCCTGACCTTGCTCGGGGCCGGCGAGTGCTTTGGCGAGATGGGTCTGATCGACGGCGCGCCGCGTTCAGCCGATGTGGTCACTAACGAGAACTGCGAATTGCTGGTGATCGCCAAGACCGATTTCAAGCGTGCGCTCGCCGACAACGTCGATCTCTGCCTGAACATCATGAAGAGCCTGGTGCTGCGACTGCGCGAGGCAAACCGGAAGATCGAGAGTTTGGCGCTGATGGATGTCTACGGGCGAGTGGCCAAGCTGCTGCTCGACTTCTCCGAACTCGATCATGGCGTGCGCGTCATCAAGCGCAAAGTGACCAAGCAGGACATGGCCAAGATGGTCGGTGCATCGCGGGAGATGGTGAGCCGCGTAATGAAGGACCTGGAGACGAGCGGTTACATCCGCGTCGAGACCGGGCGCATCGTTCTGACGGAAGACTGAGCACGACTCCGCGCCGGGATGATGCTCGCCGGATAAGCGCCACGGCCGGCTATAATCCTGTTTTGTCCCGAACCTAACGACAATTGATGGCATCGTTGCAAAAGAATACCGGCACGCGAGTGGAACGAAAGGCGTCCAACCCACCGAGTCCACTTCCCGAGAAAATCGCACTCGTGCTCCAGGAGTCGCGCTGGCTGGCGCTGATCGTCCTTGCCGCGTTTCTCGGGCTGGCGCTGTGGGGCTACAACCGGGCTGATCCCGGCTGGTCGCATGCGATGCAGGGTGCCGCGCTGCATAACCCGGCCGGCCGTGGCGGTGCGTGGCTGGCCGATCTTCTGCTCTATCTCTTTGGTGTGTCGGCCTGGTGGTGGATCGTCCTGCTCCTGGCCGTCGTCTGGTGGGGTTATCGTCGGCTGGACGGTTTGCGCACCGCTGATCGCCGTCCGCTGTACATCGCGCTGGCGGGTTTCTTCCTGGTGATCATTTCCAGCGCCGCACTTGAGTCATTGCGTTTTTACTCGATTGGGGCCGAGTTGCCACTGCAGCCGGGCGGGATGCTCGGCTTGGAGATCGGCAGGGCGACCGTGCATGCATTTGGCTATACGGGTGCGACATTGACCCTGATTGCCGCGCTGGCGCTGGGTTGGAGCATCTTCACCGGCATGTCGTGGCTGACCGCCGCCGAGCGCATGGGCGCCCTGGTTGAGCTCGCCTACAGCACCGTGCGCGGACTCATCGACCGCTGGCAGGATCGGCGCATTGGCCGTGAAGTTGCGCGAGAGCGTGAAGCCGTGGTCGAGGTCGAGAAGAAACGTGTTGAGACGAAGGAACCGATCATCATCGAAGCACCCGAGCCGGTTGAGCCTTTGCCGCCCAAGGTGGAGAAGCGGATCGAGCGCGAGCGGCAGGTGCCCTTGTTCCCCGAGGCGGTCGAAGGCGGGTTGCTGCCGCCATTGCATTTGCTGGAGCCAGCGGCCGAACAGTCGGATCGCGTCAGCCCGGAAAGTCTTGAATACACATCGCGCCTGATCGAACGCAAACTGGCTGATTTTGGCGTTCAAGTGCAGGTGCTGGCCGCGTATCCCGGGCCGGTGATTACGCGCTACGAGATCGAGCCCGCAGTCGGTGTCAAGGGCGCGCAGATCGTCAATCTGGCCAAGGACATGGCGCGCGCGCTGTCGATGGTGTCGATTCGTGTCGTCGAGACGGTGCCGGGAAAATCCTGCATGGCGCTGGAACTGCCGAACGCCAAGCGGCAGATGGTGCGCCTCTCCGAGATCATTTCGAGCAGTGCGTATCACTCGATGTCGTCACCGCTGGCGATGACGCTCGGCAAGGACATCGGCGGCCATCCGGTCGTTGTCGATTTGGCCAAAATGCCGCACCTGCTGGTCGCCGGAACGACCGGTTCCGGTAAGTCGGTCGGCATCAACGCGATGATCCTGTCGCTGCTCTACAAGTCTGAGCCGGACAAGGTGCG
>JAGNOM010000273.1 GCA_017990155.1 Propionivibrio sp.
GTGCGGCGTCGACCAGCGTTCCCTTGCCCGTCAGGAAGGGCTTGGCGCCCAGCGTCCAGGCGATCTCGAAATCGAGACCGTGCCGCTCCAGGATTTCTACGACCTTGGCTTTGAGGCTGTCCGGTGTACTGGCCGTGGCGAAGCGGAAATTGAACTGGATATCGACATGGCCAGGAATAACGTTGCTCGCACCGGTGCCGCCGTGAATGTTGGAAATCTGCCAGGTCGTCGGGGGGAAGTACTCGTTGCCCTGATCCCAAACCGTGGCGGCCAACTCGGCGATGGCAGGCGCCGCGAGATGGATCGGGTTCTTCGCCAGATGCGGATAGGCGATGTGGCCCTGGATGCCCTTGATTGTGAGCTTTCCCGTGAGCGAGCCGCGCCGGCCGTTCTTGATGGTGTCGCCAAGCTGGCTGACCGCCGTCGGTTCGCCGACGATGCAGCAATCGATGGTTTCGCCACGCGCTGTCAGCGCTTCCGTGACCGCCACGGTGCCATCGGTCGCGTCACCTTCTTCGTCGGAAGTCAGCAGGAAGGCAATCGAGCCGGTGTGTTCGGGATGATCGGCAACAAAATCTTCGGTCGCGGTCACAAAGGCCGCCAGCGAGCCTTTCATGTCTGCCGCTCCACGCCCGTAAAGCATGCCGTCGCGTCGGCTTGCGAGAAACGGGTCGCTCTGCCATTGATCGACCGGACCTGTCGGTACCACGTCGGTGTGGCCGGCAAAGCAGAACACGGGGCCGGCAGTACCGTGGCGCGCCCAGAGGTTGGTGACGCCGCCTCGATTGATGAACTCGCAGACGAATCCGATGCGCTTCAAGCGTTCGCTGATGAGGGTCATGCAGCCGCCATCGTCGGGCGTGACCGAGCGGCAAGCGATCAATGCTTCGGCGAGGCCGAGTGTCGCGTCACTGCTCATGCTTGCCGTCGTGGGGTGCGTCATCAAGGCTCAAGGTGAACTCCTTGAAGGAGGTGCCGTTTTCGTCGGTTTCGGAAAAATCCAGCGGTGTTTCGACGCGCAGGGTTTCGCTTTGCGAGCTGCTCGAGATCTCGGAGTTGTTAATCAGCCAGGAGAGGTTGGTCGGCGAGTCGGCGTTGGCCAGCGCTTCGTCCAGCGTGATGACGCCTTCGCGGTAGAGCCGGAACAGATCCTGCTCGAAGGTCTGCGAGCCGGGTGCCAGACTCTGCTCCATCGCCTCCTTGACGGCAAGCACTTCGCCGCGTTCGATGAGTTCTTGCACGTGGCGCGTGTTGAGCATCACTTCGGCTGCCGGCGTCCGCTTGCCATCCGGGCGCTTGACCAGGCGCTGCGAGACGATCGCCTTCAGGCTGGCCGACAGATCGAGATAAAGCGAGGTCCGCGTGTCGAGAGGGAAGAAATTGATGACGCGATTGAGCGCGTGGTAGCTGTTGTTGGCGTGCAGTGTGGCCAGACAGAGGTGACCGGTTTGCGCATAGGCGATCGCGGCCTGCATCGTCTCCTTGTCGCGGATTTCGCCAATCAGGATGCAATCGGGCGCCTGGCGCATGGCGTTCTTGAGCGCTGGCTCCCAACCGAGCGTGTCCATGCCCAGTTCGCGCTGATTGACGATGGACTTTTTATGTTTGAAAAGAAATTCGATCGGATCTTCGATCGTCAGGATGTGCCCACTGCGATTGGCATTCCGGTAATCGAGCATCGAGGCGATCGTCGTCGACTTGCCCGACCCGGTGGCGCCGACGATCAGGATCAGGCCGCGCTTCTCCATGATCAACTCGGACAGGACCGGCGGCAGCGACAGCGTATCGAGCGCCGGGATGTTCCCGAGGATGTAGCGCACGACGATTGAAATCGAGGCGCGCTGGCGGAAGAGATTGACGCGGAAGTTGCCGATGCCGGGCACGCCGAAGGAGAGATTCATCTCCATCGTCGCTTCGAACGTCCGCTGTTGATCCTGCGAGAGCAGCTCAAGCGCGATCTTCTCGATCATCGCCGGGTCCATCACCTGCTGATTGACCGGATAGCTGTTGCCCTGGATCTTGATATGAATCGGAACGCCGGCGGAAATGAAAATATCCGAAGCATGCTTTTCGGCCATTAGCTGGAAGAGCTTATCCAGAATCATGAGTTTTCCGCCGGAGTGTGATGTGTGAAGGGAAGGTCAGTCGCCGCGCAGCAGATCGTTGATGCTGGTCTTGGCGCGCGTCTTGGCATCGACCTTCTTGACGATCACTGCGCAGTACAGGCTGTAGCTGCCATCCTTGGAAGGCAGGTTGCCGGAGACAACGACCGAACCCGGCGGGATGCGGCCGTACGTAACTTCACCGGTTTCGCGGTCGAAGATCTTGGTCGACTGGCCGATATAGACGCCCATCGAGATGACCGACCCTTCGCCGACGATGACCCCTTCGACCACTTCCGAGCGCGCACCGATGAAGCAGTTGTCCTCGATGATCGTCGGATTGGCTTGCAACGGCTCCAGCACGCCGCCGATACCGACGCCGCCGGAGAGGTGAACGTTTTTGCCGATCTGCGCGCAGGAACCAACCGTCGCCCAAGTGTCGACCATCGTGCCTTCATCGACGTAAGCACCGATGTTGACGTAGGACGGCATGAGCACGACGTTCTTGCCAATGAACGAACCACGGCGCGCGGTGGCCGGCGGCACGACGCGGAAGCCGCCGCGACGGAATTTCTCGGCGTCGTACTTGGCGAACTTGGTCGGCACCTTGTCGAAGTAGTTCATCGGACCGCCGTTGAGCAGCACGTTATCCTCAAGACGGAATGAGAGCAGCACGGCCTTCTTCAGCCATTGATGCGTGATCCATTCCCCTTCGATCTTCTCGGCGACGCGCAACCGGCCTTCGTCGAGTTCGGCCAGAACGGCACTGACGGCGGCGCCGATTTTGGCGGGGGCGGTGCCGGGTTGCAACGAAGCCCGGTCTTCCCAGGCGGCTTCGATAATCTGCTGGAATTCCTGCATGTGTCTGTCTTCCTAGAGTTTTGAAACAAACTGTTGAATGCGATCGGCCGCTTCGAGGCACTCGGCGAGCGGCGCGACGAGCGCGATGCGTACAAAGCCGGCGCCCGGATTGACGCCGTTGGCCTCGCGGGCGAGGAAACTGCCCGGCAGCACGACCACATTATAGTCGGCGACCAGAGCGCGGGCGAAGTCGGTGTCCGGGATTGGGGACTTTGCCCACAGGTAGAAGCTGGCGTCGGGCATCGAGGTGCCCAGAACGCTGGAGACGATGGGCGTGACTGCCTCGAACTTCTCACGGTATTGGCGGCGGTTGTCGAGCACGTGGGCTTCGTCGTTCCAGGCAGCGACACTGGCCGCCTGAATCGCCGGGCTCATCGCGCTGCCGTGATAGGTGCGATAGAGCAGAAACTGCTTGAGGATGGCAGTGTCGCCGGAGACAAAGCCGGAACGCATTCCCGGCACGTTCGAGCGCTTCGAGAGGCTGGAGAACATGACCAGGCGCTCAAAGCTACGACCAAGCATTCTTGCCGCCTGCATGCCGCCGAGCGGCGGATTGGCTTCGTCGAAAAAGACTTCCGAATAGCATTCGTCGGAGGCGATGATGAAGCCGTATTTGTCCGAGAGCGCGAAGAGCTTCTTCCAGTCGTCGAGATTGAGCACTTTGCCCGTGGGGTTGGCCGGCGAGCAGACGAACATGAGTTGCACACGCCGCCACTCCTCGTCGCTCAGCGCTTCGTAGTCGAACGCAAAGTCGTTGTCGGGCAGGGTGTTGAGGAAGCGCGGTTCGGCGCCAGCGAGGTACGCCGCGCCTTCGTAGATCTGGTAGAACGGATTCGGGCTGACGACCAGCGGCACGTAGCCTCGGCTCGGGTCGATGACAGTCTGTGTAAAGGCGAACAGCGCCTCGCGCGATCCATTGATCGGAATGATCTGGGTGTCCGGGTTGATGTCGGCCAGCGCGTACCGTCGATGCATCCAGTCCGCAATAGCACGGCGCAAGGCCGGTATACCCAGCGTGGTAGGATAGTTGGCTAAGCCGGCGAGGCCAGCGGTCAGGGCTTCCTTGATGAAGTCCGGCGTCGCGTGCTGCGGTTCGCCGATGGAGAGCTTGATCTCGCGGAAATTCGGGTTGGGCGTGATGCCGGCAAATAGCTGGCGGAGTTTTTCGAACGGGTAGGGGTGGAGCTTGGCGAGGTTCGGATTCACGTGGTTTGCGGTGATCTGTAGAGGATCAAGGATTATAAGGGGCATCGCCTGATGGCGGAAAGACAAGTGGTCAGGCGAGCCGATGTGGGCAACACCGCGCGGGAGCGGCATACCGCCATCGTTGCCTTGGTGGCCGGTGCGCTGATCTGGGGGCTGATCTGGTATCCGTATCGGATTCTGCGTGACGCCGGAATCGACGGCATTCTGGCGCCAACGATCACCTATGCGATGGCGTTTGTTTT
>JAGNOM010000274.1 GCA_017990155.1 Propionivibrio sp.
GCTGCAGCTGCTCAAGCGGCGCTGATAACGCGCTGAAGAATCCGTCACCCCGGCGAACGCGACCGAAGAAAGCGCGGCGCCAGGGGCTTGCTGAAGGCCCGGCTCCGGCGGCGAATATCGTCGACCGAAAGAGAATGAATCTCACAAACGGTGGATAATTGCCGCCTGGAGAGAGAATTCGTGGCCAACAACAGCAATCCACCTACCCATTACGTTGCGGTCGAGAAACTGCAGATCGGGCTTTACGTCTTCATAGATCTGCCGTGGTTTCAACACCCGTTTACGCTGAACAGCTTCCGTATCGGCAGCGAAGAGCAGATTCGCACGCTGCGTTCGCTCGGCGAGCCGCGCTTTCGTTATGACCCGGCGCGTAGCGACGTCGCGCCGGATAGCCTGGCCGAAGCGCCGCCCGTGGAGCCGTCGGAGCCGTCCGCCGCGAGCGTTCAGGAAGAAGTGACGCCGGAGCTTGCCGCCAAGCGCGAGCGCATGCGTGTGCTCGACGAACATCGTCGGCGCATCGAACAGGTCGATAAGGCCTTCCTGAAAGCCTCGGGCATCCTGCGCAATCTGAATCGCAACCTGATGAACAAGTCCGGCGAGACCTTGCAGGAAATGACCGTGCTGGTGGACCAGATGGTGACGGCGTTTCTCGAGCACCCGGAGGTGACGCTGCACGTGATGGGCGAGAAGTTCAGCGGTGTCGAGTCGTATTCGCACAGTCTCAACGTCTCGGTCCTGTGCATGATGCTGAGCAAGGGCCTGGGCCTGACGCCGGAGCAGGCGCGCGTTCTCGGCCTCGGCGCGCTGCTGCACGACATCGGCCTGGCCGAAGTGCCCGATCGCGTGCTCAAGAAGCGGCCGGACGAGTACACCAAGCCGGAACGCGACCTGCGCGCCATGCACTGCGAGTTCGGGCTGCGCATCGGCAAGCAGCTTGGCCTTTCGCCCGAGGTGCTGGCGATCATCTTCCAGCACCACGAAATGGCGGACGGAACGGGCTACCCGGTCGGCGCCAAGCTCGACAAGATCGCTTTTCCGGCGCGCATCGTCGCGCTCGTCAATTTTTACGACAACCTGTGCAACCCGGCCGATCTGGCGCAGGCGCTGACGCCGCACGAGGCGCTGTCCTTCATGTTCGGCCAGCGCCGCGCCAAATTCGACGCGGTGATTCTGCAGCAGATGATCCGTTGCCTTGGCGTCTATCCGCCCGGTTCGATCGTCGCGCTGTCGAACGAGGCGATCGGGCTGGTGATGTCGGTGAATCCGACCAAGCCCTTGCGTCCGTGGGTCATGGTGTACGACGCCGATGTTCCGAAGGCCGAGGCGATCCTGCTCAATCTCGACCAGGAAACCGACATCATCATCGCCAAGGCCTTGCGCCCCGGGCTGCTTCCGCCTGCGGTCTATGCCTATCTGAGTCCGCGCCAGCGCGTCACCTACTATTTCGACAGCAGCGCGCAAGCGGGTCAGGGGCCGGAATGAGCGTCGGCATGGGCATGGACCCGAATCGCCTGCTGCTCGACCACGGCAACGAGATCCTGCTGCTCGTCGAACCGGCGAGCCTCGCCATCTGCTCGGCAAACGCCGCCGCCACGCGACACCTCGGCTACGCGCACGACGCCCTGGTGGGGAAGCAGATCACCGACATCGAATGCGCCCTGTCCGACGTTTTCTACTGGGAGGATGTGCGCAATGGCGTCGCCCCCGAATTGCGCGACGTCGAGGCTTCGTACTTGCGCGCCGACGGCGAAGTGTTGCAGGCGACCAAGACGATCACCCGCGCCGCGCCCGATTCGACGCTGCTGGTCATTTGCGCACTACCGGTCGGCAAGCTGCAGCGCACGGAAAACGAGCTGGCCGACCTGAGCGCCCGCCTGCGCGCAACGCTCGAAGCGACGGCCGACGGCATTCTGCTTGAGGACCGCTCCGGTGCCATCCTCAACATGAACCGCCGCTTCTCCCAACTCTGGCAGATCCCGGAGGAACTGCTGCTGGCGCACGACGACGCGGCGGTGTTCGAGTTCATGGCCGGGCGCATGCGCGATCCGGCGGCCTACCGCGCACGACTGGCCGATATCCAGCCGCACGACGATTTCGAGACGACCGACCTGCTGACGCTGGCCAATGGCGACATCCTTGAACGCAAGTCGCGCCCGGCCCGACACGGCAACCTGATCATCGGGCGCGTCTTCTCGTTTACCGATATCACCGAGCGCAAGGCCAACGAATCCCGCCTCAAACTGGCAGCCAGCGTGTTCACCCATGCCCACGAAGGCATCGTCATCACCGACGCCAGCGGCTGCATCGTCGAGGTCAACAAGACGTTCAGCCGGATCACCGGTTACTCGCACGCGGAAGCGCTTGGGCAAAACGTGCGCATCCTTAAGTCCGGCCGCCAGGATGCGGGGTTCTATGCCGGAATGTGGCGCGATCTGATCCAGCGCGGACACTGGCATGGCGAACTGTGGAACCGGCGCCGTGACGGCACGATCTACGCCGAGAAACTGAACATCGCCGCCGTCAAGAACGTCGATGGCGAATCCCGCCATTACGTTGCTCTCTTTTCCGACATCACCGAACTCAAGGAACACCAGCATCAGCTCGAACGCATGGCGCACTACGATGCGCTGACCGGCATTCCGAACCGGGTCCTGCTCGCCGACCGTCTCGCGCAGGCCATCGCGCAAAGCCAGCGACGCAAGCGCGGACTGGCAGTCGTCTATCTCGACCTGGACGGTTTCAAGGACGTGAACGACCTGCACGGCCACGAGACCGGCGACCTGCTGCTGATCGCCATCGCCCAGCGCCTGCGCGACACGCTGCGCGACGGCGACACGCTGGCGCGCCTGGGCGGCGACGAGTTCGTTGCGGTGCTGACCGACCTCGGCGATCACGATGAGTGGACCGGCATCCTCGCCCGGATGCAGGAAGCCGCCGCGGCGCCGGTCAAGATCCGCCAGCACACGCTGCAGCTGTCGGCGAGCATGGGCGTGACGCTCTTTCCGCAGAATGGCGGCGACGCCGATACGCTGCTGCGCCACGCCGACCAGGCCATGTATCAGGCCAAGCAGGCGGGCAAGAACCGCTATCACCTGTTCGACCCCGAGCACGACCGGCAGGCGCAGACGCACCTCGAGAGCCGGCGGCACATTGCGCAGGCGCTGGAGCGACGCGAGTTCGTCCTGTTCTACCAGCCCAAGGTCAATATGCGCACCGGCGAAATCGCCGGCGCCGAGGCCCTGATTCGCTGGCAGCATCCGGAACGCGGACTGGTTCCACCCGGCGAATTCCTGCCGCTGATCGAAGGCAACGAGCTGATCGTCCGCGTCGGCGATTGGGTCATGGACGCCGCGCTGGCGCAGATGTCCGCATGGCAGGCGCAGGGGCTCGATCTGCCGGTGAGCGTCAACATTGCCGCCCACCATTTACAGCAGGAAGACTTTCTGGAACGCCTGCAGGCCAAGCTCAATGCGTACCCGGAGGTGCCGGCGGCCAACCTCGAACTGGAGGTGGTCGAGACGGCGGCGCTGGAAGGCGTGTCCCGAATTTCAACGTTGATCGAAGACTGCCGGTCGCTCGGCGTTCGCTTCTCGCTCGATGACTTCGGCACCGGCTACTCGTCGCTGACCTACCTGCGCCGCCTGCCCGCCAGCGTGCTCAAGGTCGACCAGAGCTTTGTGCGCGACATGTTGTGGGATTCCGAGGATCTGGCGATCGTCGAAGGCGTCATCGGCCTTGCCGCCGCGTTCCGCCGCACCGTCATCGCCGAAGGCGTGGAGACGGCCGAACACGGCGAGTTACTGCTCCGCCTCGGCTGCGATCTCGCGCAGGGTTACGGCATCGCCCGCCCGATGCCGGCCGACGCCGTCCCGGACTGGGCGGCGACCTGGAAACCCGATCCAACCTGGGGCGCGCGCCGCAACCTGAGTGCAACGCGCGACGATCTGCCGCTGTTGTATGCCGAGGTCGAGCTTCGCCACTGGGTCAAATGCGTCGAAGCCTGTTTCGTCAGCAGCAGCAACGTGCAGACTGCGGCCGATGTGTGTGAGGACCGCTTCGGGCGCTGGTACCACGGTGACGGGCAGAATCAATACGGGCGCCTGAGCGCGTTCGCCGCCGTCGGCCCCTTGCAGGAGGCCTTGCATGTACTCGGCAACGAGCTGACGGCATTGTGGTCCGACGGCCACACCGAGCACGCGCGCAGCCAGCTGAACGAACTGCACGCCCTGCGTCGTGAACTGACCCGGCACCTGCACGCCTTGCTGGAAGAAAACGTCGAAGCCCGCCAGGTTCTTCGTTTCCCCTTGTTCTGAGAGAAGGCGCGCAGCGACTGCTTCGGCCCGATGCGTTAGAAAGTGTTCGTCATACCGGCGAAAGCCGGTATCCCGTATCGGAGAGCAAG
>JAGNOM010000275.1 GCA_017990155.1 Propionivibrio sp.
CGCCAGATAACCCCATCCCCCTCCCGACCTCCCCCTTGAAGGGGGAGGAGTTGATGCGTCGGCATTCATGCGATTGCCCTGGCGTTTATTCTGCGTTCAACCCGCGTTCGTTCCGCTGCCTCCATTGTAGATCTTCGGCCATGCAGCCATGCAGCCATGCAGCGAAAAAGAATAGCCATGGTCGGGAGCAAGCAGGCATCATGATCGCGGTCAAACTGTCGTCACAGGGTCGTCGATTCATGGAATGGTTGGTTTTCTTCTGGCTGGCGTATTTCCTTGTTCACTCGGCGCTGGCTTCGTTCCGCGTCAAGCGCTGGTTTGCCCGACGGTATCCGAAGAACGCGCCATTTTATCGAGCGGGCTTCAATCTTGTCTCGCTCGTCCTGCTATTGCCGATTCTCTGGCAGATGCAGCACCACCCCGGTGCGGTCTGGTGGACCTGGCACGGTTGGGAAGCCTGGCTGGGCAATGCTCTGGCGCTGGCGGCGATAGCCGCTTTTGTCGCTTCGCTGCGCCATTACGACGGCAAGGAGTTCCTCGGCTTGCGCCAGATGCAGGCCAGCGCCGGCAGCAGCGAGACAATCAACGCAATCGACGCCATCAACGACAGCGAAGAATTCAGGATTTCGCCCTTCCATCGCTACGTGCGCCATCCCTGGTATTTCTTCAGCCTGATTCTGATCTGGACGCGCGACATGAACGGCGCGATGCTTGTCTCGGCCGTGCTGCTCACGCTCTACTTCATCGTCGGATCGCTCCTCGAAGAGCGGAAATTGATCGCGCGCCACGGCGACGCCTACCGGCGCTACGCACAACGCGTTCCGGGACTGATTCCGCTGCCGTGGAAGTCCCTGTCGCAAGAAGAAGCCGCCACATTGCTCGCCACTGCGAAGGAAAGGAAAGAAGATGCCCGTCGTTTCGCTGCCGGAAATACTCGACCCGGCGTTTGAACAGCGCTACGGCGTCGTCGCGTTCAACGCCGTCGACGACGTGACCATGGACGGTCTGATTCGGGCGGCCGAGGCGGCGCGCTCGCCGCTGATCATCCAGACCTCGGTCAAGACCATCCGCTTCTGGGGCGCCGAGGTCGTCCGCGACATGTTCCGCGCGATGGCCGGGCGCGTGGCGGTGCCAGTCGCGCTGCATCTGGACCATTGCCCCGACCCGGAAATCGCCACGGCGTGCCTGCGCCTGGGCTGGAATTCGGTGCTGTTCGACGGCTCCGGGTATTCGTTCGAGGAGAACTTCCGGATCACTCGTGAAATCGTCGCGCTGGCCGCCGGCTACGGCGCGCACGTCGAAGGCGAACTGGTCGCCGTCGCCGGCGTCGAGGACGGCGTCGGCAACGACCATGAAGGCGCGCAGATCGCCGAGCAGCAGCAGGTGGCGTTCATCAAGGACAGCGGTATCTACTGCTACGCGCCGGCGATCGGCACCGCGCACGGCTTCTACAAGAGCACGCCGGAAATCCGCTACGAGCACCTTGAACGACTGGTCGCCGCCACCGGCGTGCCGATGGTGCTGCACGGCGGCAGCGGCCTCGGCGACGCGGTATTCCGCCGCCTGATTGCGCTCGGTACAGCCAAGGTCAATATCTCGACCGCGCTCAAGAAGACGTACAACGACGGTTTCCGCAGCTATCTCGACGCCCACCCCCGCGAATACGACCCGCAAAAGCTGATTGCCGCCGTCCACGGCGAGGTGATGCAGATGGCGCAGACCTATTTCACGCTCTTCGGCAGCGTGGGGCGCGTTTAGAAACACGCGAAACGCAACAAACCTTGTGGATTGGCGGATAATCGCAGATTATTTTCCGCCGACACCGCCATGTCTCCCATACAAACCAACGTGATCGATGACCGCCTCTACGTGCTGAGAACGCGCTGGGAGCGCTATGTCGAGGAAGGGTTTTTCGAGCTCTTCATCGAATTCACCGTGGCCGTCAACAGCCTCGCCGAACACTTCAGCCGGCTGCGCCTGCATGGCCTGGTGCGGATCAGCGAGGGGCTGGAAAACGCCGCGCTGGCGCGCCTCGGCAACCCGGCCGCGCACCCGATCCAGTCGCACGAAATCGCTGCCCTGCAACGGCAGGTCGATACGCTGCTCGGCGCCGTCGCCAGTTCCCGCCTCGCGGCGCCGGATCGGCGCGATGAGGTGCGCAATCGGGACGCGGCCGCGCTCGACTGGATCAAGCCGCGCTCGGTCTGGCTCGTGGTGGCGCCGGAGATGACGGAGATGGCCGCGGCGCTGCGCCAGCAGATCGATTTCTTCGGTTTCCAGACGCAGGAGGTTCCCTGGTCAGACACGGCGCCGACCGGCGATCTGCCGCTGGCCGTCCTGTTCATCCCGACCGGCGGCGCGTTGTCGGCCACGTCGAACGAGAAGCAGCACGCCTGCATCAGCGCCATCCGCGCCTATTGCACGACCAGCCAGCTGATCTACGTCGGCGCCCAGCCGGCGATCGAGACCATCGTCGCGCTGATGCGTTCCGGCATCGACGTGACGATCCCGCAAGACGAGAGTTCGTCGATCGTGCTCAATTGCGTGCTCGACCTCGTGCAGAACTACGAGCCGGACAAGCACCGCGTGCTCGTCGTCGAGGACTCGCGCGTCGCCGTGGCGCTGATCCAGCGTACATTGGCCGAGCACGGCATCGACAGCCGCGCCATCCGCGATCCCGGCAACCTGCTCGACGAACTCAAGCACTACCGTCCCGACCTGATCCTGATGGACATGTACATGCCGCGCTTCAACGGCGTGGAGGCGACGCGCGTGCTGCGCCAGATGTCGGCGTACAAGTCGTTGCCGATCATCTATCTTTCCGGCGAAACCGACGTCGGCATGCAGGTCGAGGCGCTGCGTCTGGGCGGCGACCAGTTCCTGATCAAGCCCTTCAACCCGGTGTTGCTGGCGGCGGTGGTCAAGACCAAGATCGCGCGCTTTCGCGAAACGCAGCGCTCGACGCGCATCGACGGCTTGACCGGACTGCTCAATCACACGGCGGCGAAATCGCAGCTGAAGAGGATGGCGAACACGCTGACGAGTTCCGAAATACCCGGCAAGTCGCTTACCGTGGCCATGATCGACATCGATCACTTCAAGTCGATCAACGACACCTACGGCCACCCGGTCGGCGATCAGGTGATCCGCGGGCTGGCCTGGCTGCTCAAGGGCCGGTTGCGCGCGTCCGACCTGATCGGCCGTTACGGCGGCGAGGAGTTTCTCGTGGCGCTCCCCGACGTCAGTCCGGACAAGGCGCGGGAGGTCATCGACCGCATTCGCGAAGACTTCGCCTCGCTGCCGCACGCCCATCCAACCGGCGCGCTGTATGCATCCTTCAGCGCCGGAGTCGCGAGCTACCCCGATTTCGATACCGGCGAGAACCTCACCGAAGCGGCGGATTACGCCTTGCTCGAAGCCAAACGCCGCGGCCGAAATCGCGTCGTCGAAGCCGCGACCGAGACGCTGTCAGGCGGCATCTAGCCGATCAGCACGCAGGCCCAGACGATCACGACGTTGGAGAGCGCCAGAAAAACGGCGGCGCTGCCGATGTCCTTGGCGCGTTTAGAGAGGTGGTGCCGATCGAGCGAGACGCGGTCGACGGTCGCTTCGATGGCCGAGTTGACCAGCTCGACGATGAGCACAAGCAGCACGCTGGCGATCATCAACGCCCGCCCGACGCCGGTCACCGGGAGGAAGAAAGCGACCGGAATCAGCAGCGCGGCGAGCAGTGCCTCCTGCCGGAAAGCGTCTTCGCACTTGTACGCGGCACGAAAACCCTCCAGTGAATAATGAAACGCCCGCCAGACACGCTGCAAACCTGTTTTACCCTTGAACGGGCTTTCCTGAACCACGCACTTCTCCTTACCGAACTCGAATGACCAACGGCGCGCAGGCCCAGACTCCGCGCCAAGAATGAGGCGGCAAGTATACCGGCCCGACCTTAAGCCGGGATGAATTCTCGGGGCAACGCCAAGGCAATCGCGTGAAAGCCATCTCCCTCCCCTTCAAGGGGAAGGTCGCGAAAGCGACGTTTGTGATTGGACGGGACGGGGTGGGGATGGGGCACGAACGGTGGTTTGAGCGACGAAATAGCCGCCAGAAATTCCCATCCCCCACCCAACCTCCCCCTTGAAGGGGGAGGATTTGATGCGCACGGCATTCATGCAATCGCCCCGGGGCGACGGGAATCACCGGAATTCAGAGCGGAGAGAGGCGGAAGTCCGGCAGCTGACGGCGCGCATGCGACGCGATGAGGTCGCGGTACAGGTCGGCCATCCGCCCGGCCAGCGCGGTGTCCGACCATTCGGCGGCGTAGACCCGCCCCTCTTGCGCCAGCGAGTGGCGCAGCACCGGATCGCGCAGCACGTCGGCCACCGCCAGCGCAAAGGCGTA
>JAGNOM010000276.1 GCA_017990155.1 Propionivibrio sp.
CAATTTCGACAGTGGGGCTATTGAGCCGATTCTAGTGATGTGATAGAAAATCACCAGTTAAACGTTTTGTTTATTTTATTTAGCAAAGACTAATCATGAGAAGCGCAACCGTCCGGCAGCTCCAGATATTCTCAGTCGCCGCATCGCATTTGTCATTCGCTCGTGCGGCCGAGAAATTACATCTGACGCACGCGGCGATTTCGCTGCAGATCAAGCAGCTGGAGGACGTCTGCGGAACGCTGCTTTTTGACCGTATCGGCAAGAAGGTATTCCTGACGGAAGCCGGCGACATCCTGCTCGACCACGCGCGGCAAATCCTGCAATCGCTGAAGGATGCCGACGAGTCGCTGATGGCACTGAAAGGACTCAAGGGCGGGCGTGTGGCGATCGCGGTGACGAGCACCGCCGAGTACTTCGCGCCGGGCTTGCTCGCCGAGTTCCGCAAGGCGCAGGCCGACGTGCGCGTGCGCCTCTTGGTGGACAACCGCGAGGAAGTCTCGCGCATGTTGATCTCGAACGAGGTCGATCTGGCGATCATGGGTCGGCCGCCGGCCGACATGGAGGCCGAAGCCGTCAGCTTCGCACCGCACCCGTTTGTGATCGTCGCCGGCGCCGATCATCCGCTGGTCGGGCGTTCGTCCTTGTCACTTGAGGATATCGCCCAGGAGACAATGATCGTGCGCGAGGCGGGTTCGGGAACACGGTTGGCGATGGAAGGCTTCTTCCGCGAGCACGCGATCGAGCCGAACATCGACATGGAGATGGGCAGCAACGAGGCGATCAAGCAGGCGGTCGTCGCCGGACTCGGCATCAGTTTCATCTCGCAGCACACGCTCGGTCTGGAGGCCAGCGCCGGGCGGCTGGTGGTGTTGCCGGTCGAGGGCATGCCGGTGATGCGCCGCTGGTTTCTCGTGCGCCACAAAAGCAAGCGGCTGACGCCGGCGCTCGGCGCCTTCTGGGATTTCGTCCTCGAATTCGCGCCGGATTACCTGAAGCGGCTAGAGCATCAGGCTGCGGGCGATAAATAGCGAATAGAAAAGCCGGTCGCGGAAGAGCAGATAGAGGCCGATCGTATAGAGCGCGTACAGCGCACAGCACAGCATGAGGGCGCGCAGGGTGTAGCGCAGGAGCAGTGCCACGTTGCTGCGTGAAATGACTGCCCTGCGCACATTGCGCAGTTTGCCTTGCCTGATTGTCGGTTTGTTGGTGGTGTTTGCCCGTAGCTTGCCGAATCCCTTTTGCAGGGACGTGAATACGTTGGTTTCCGCGCGTGTGTCTGAACTGCTCATTCTTGGCTTTTCTGGTGTTTTGTTGTTTTCTGACGCTCATGGACAACCGGGCGCGCGAATAGTTGCCGCGCCATGGTTGTCCGCAGGCAACTACCCCGCGACGCCGAGCTTTTCGCGCCAACCCGGATACAGGGCGTCGGCGTCCTTCGGGAACGATTCGAAGGCACGGGCGAATTCCCGGTGCGTCTTCGCCCACTCGATCGGGTCGGCGCCGGCCTTCCAGCATTCGTAGGCTTGCCGCAGCGAACGCGCACCGTCGGCGGGCGAATCGATATGGCCGTAAGCGCCGCCGCCGGCGGTATTGATCACGTTGCCATGGCCAAGGTTCTGGAAAAAGCCGGGCAGGCGTAGCGCGTTCATGCCGCCGGAGACGATCGGCGTCGTCGCCTTCATGCCGTACCACTTCTGGAAATAGACCGGCCCCTGGCATTCGTCGCGCTCGATCATGTAGGCGATGATTTTGTCGTCGCCTTCGCCTTCCATCTTGCCGTAGCCCATGGTGCCGACGTGGATGCCCGAGGCACCTTGCAGACGGCTCATCTTGCCGAGTACAAAGGCCGTATAGCCGCGCTTGGAGCTGGGCGAGGTGATGGCGCCATGGCCGGCGCGGTGGTAATGCAGGTATTGGTTCGGGTACTGACGGCGCGCGGTGGTGATCATGCCGGGGCCGCCGACGTAGCCGTCGACGAGGAAGGCCAGCTTGTCGGCGTCGGGGCCGAACACTTCGAGCGCGAAATCGGCGCGCGCGCACATCTCGTAGTGGTCGTCGGCAGTGATGTTCATCGAGAACAGCTTGGCTTCGCCGGTCTTATCCTGCGCGCGCTTCATCGCGTCGTAAACGAGCGGGATCGTCTTCTTGATTGGCGCGAAGACCTGGTTGCCCTGCGGTTCGTCGTTCTTGATGAAGTCGCCGCCGAGCCAGAACTGGTACGCCGCTTCGGCGAAAGGCTCCGGGCGCAAGCCGAGTTTCGGCTTGATGATCGTGCCGGCGATGTAGCCGCCGTTCTCGACCGGGCGGCCGAGGATGCGCCACAGGTCGGCGATGTTCTTGGCCGGGCCGTCGAACATCTGGATGACGCGTTCCGGCATGTAGAAGTCGATCATCTTGGCGTGCTCGATGTCGCCCATGCCCTGGTTGTTGCCGATGGTCAGCGTCAGGAAGGAGACAAGCATGAAGCGGCCGTCGATCACGTTGCGGTCGAAGAGGTCGAGCGGATACGCGATGCGCAGGTCTTCGGTCGCATCGTCAATGTGGTAGACGAGCGCGTCGACGCCCTTGGTGAAGTCGTCGGTCGTCGAGACTTCAACGTTGGTGCCGGTCGACGACTCGGCGGCGAAATGCGCGGCGGCTTCCAGGTAACCGGTACCGGCTTTCGGTTTCATCTTGTAGGCGCAGAGAATGTGCTGGCCACCCTTGATCAGGTCTTCTTCCTTGAGACTGAGATCGGCGTAGCGCTTTGATTGATCCATGCTGTACTCCTTCGCGACGTTGTGAATGCGGGAAATGTTTCAGGCGCGCCGGGTGGCGTCGGCCGGTGGCGCGGCCTTCAGCGTTTGGCCGTGCCATTCGCGTAGCTGCGCGACGTCGACGCACGGCCCGGACAGCGGCAAGCCCTCAATAACGCGTGCCGGAACTTCGGTTTCGCCGAGGCCGGTAAGCACGCTGAGCGCGTCGTCGAAATTCTCGTCGGCCGTATAGTTACTGACGGTGATGATGGTCGGCAGGCCGGCGGCACGGGCGGCGGTCAGCCCGATCGATGAGTCTTCGATGGCCAGGCACGATTCTGCAGGCAGGCCAAGGCGCTGCAATACCCACTGATAGACGTCCGGTGCCGGTTTCTTGCTGATCATCAGATCGCCAGCGCCGATGACTTCGAACAGTTCCAGCATGTCCTTGCGCAGGTTGGCGGAAATCAGGCTGTGAATGTTGGACGGCGCGGTGGTCGTCGCGATGGCAAGACGAATGCCGGATTGGCGCAACTCGCTGATCAGTCGCGCCACGCCAGCACGCAGCGTGATTGCGCCCGACAAAGCGCGCTCCGAATAGATCTCGCTCTTGCGCTTGTACAGGCGCGCGATCCACAGGTCGAGGTCGGCGTGGGCGAGGTGTTCCTGCGCGCGGGTCTTGACGTACAGGCGAACGCGTTCCTTGCCGCCGGTGACAGACAGCAGTTCGCCGTACAGCTCGGGTGTCCAGTCCCAGTCGAGGTCGAATTCCGCGAATGCCTGGTTGAAGGCGATGCGGTGTCCTTCGCGTTCGGTTTCGGCGAGGGTTCCGTCGACGTCGAAAATGACGGCTTGCAGCGATGAAGGGTAAATGGCGGTTGAGTTGCTGCGGGCGATGCGGTTGGCGGGATTCATGAGGTTCGGGATGGTCGGAGGGTTTGAGTGAAGTCAGTGTAGGAGGGGATATTCTTTATTAAAAGTTAAACTTATTTTTCAAAACGATAAGTCTTTGATTGATTTTTCGCGCTCCGACGGACGACGGGTTTGACACGGCATGCGCTGATTCCGTTTGTCCGACGGTGCGCTATCATGGGTCATGGTCAATCGTCTTCTCTCTGTAGCGCTTGTTTTGCTGGCCTTTTTTCCCGCCGCTTGCGCGACGCGCGTCGGCCCGGACGGGCAGAGTGAAGTGCGTTTCGATCCGCGCTTCCTGGCCAAGACCGACATCGATCGCGTAATCGACGCAGACCGCGCGGAAATCCTCGCCGGCATGAAGCGCATCGCCGAAAAGCTCTACAAGCGCAATCCGCGGGAGTGGAAGAAGGCCGGACTGTCGAGTCGGGAGGCTGCGGTCAAGCGCCTTTTCGCAGGCAGCCTCGATTTCGCGGAACTCGACGGCCGGCGCGAAGGTGCGGCGGCGTTGTTTGCGTTCAGTCCCGACTATCAAGGCGACCGGGTGCTGGCGGTGATGGCCGGTTTGCTCGGGATGGTGGACGCGGCGTTCGAGCACACCGACGATTTCTACGTGCTCGACGATTTGAACGAACAGAAGCTCTACAATTGCGCCCGCAACATCGAAATCGCCATCTGGAAGATGTCTTCGACCAGGGCCGGCAACGGCGAACCGCTGTTGTTTTCCAATGAACTGGACC
>JAGNOM010000048.1 GCA_017990155.1 Propionivibrio sp.
CAGTTGATACTGAACGCCTCATCCAGTCCGCCGACCAGTTCCATCAGCGCCGGTTTGCCGGTGTCGAGGTAGAGCGTCAGGCAACGGCCGCCAATGCTCGACAGGATGTTGCAGATCTCGGCATTCAGGTAGTCGCGGACGAAGGCCTGTGCCTCGGCATCGCATCGGTCAAGTAACGGAATCCGCAGCTCGTAGGCCGTTTGGCCGTCTCTGCCCATCTGATCGACGACGCAGACGATCCGCTCGGACTCCGCGTGGTGCAATCCGTCAAACACATGGTGAACTGTCGTGATGTAGACCGGCCGACCGGCCCTGGCATCCTCCAACAGCGCCTGCAACAGTACTTTGTTCATTGACCTTCTCCTTGTTATCGGCTCGTCATTCCGGCGAAAGCCGGAATCCAGTGGTGCTCATCTGGATTCCGGGTCAAGCCCGGAATGACGGATTCTGTTAGGTTGTTCTGATTCGTCGCGGCCACTTCCAAGTACTCACTGAAAGCCGGTTTCTCGCAGGTGCGCCCCGACCCGCAGCGCCTGCGCAACCACCGTCAGCGCCGGGTTGACCGCCGCCGACGACGGGAAGAATCCCGAATCGACGACGTACAGGTTGTCGTGGTCCCACGCCTTGCACAGCGGGTCGAGAGGCGACGTCGCCGGGTTGTTGCCGAAGCGCACGGTGCCGCACTGGTGCGAGACGACCTTGGTCTCGAACAGGCGCGCGAAGACGAACGGGTAACCGGTGGCGCGCAGGATTTCCTTGCACTTGGCGACCCATCGGAAGTGGGCTTTCAGATTCGTGCGGTGCCAGTGCAGGTTGATCGCGCCGTCCGGGCGGATCGTGACGCGGCTGTCAGGATGCGGCAGATCCTCGCTCTGCGCGTACCAATCGACGCTGCGCAGGGCGAGCGCCGTGCGGATCGGTTTCGGCACGAAGGCCAGCGCCTCGCGCAGCATCGGTTCGCGGATCTTGCCGAGCGGCTGCAGGCTGCCCATGGGTGTATCGCCCGCGCCTTCGCCGAAGTAGTAATCGTGCACCGCGATCGTCTTCGGGAAATGCGTCGTGTTCGTCTTGAACGGATGCACCGCCATCAATGCACTGGTGTTGTGCGTCATGTAGTTGCGCCCGACCTGATCGGAGCTGTTGGCCAGTCCGCGCGGGTTGCGCGCATCGGCCGAACGCAGCAGCAGGGCCGCGGAGTTGATGGCGCCGGCACAGAGCACGAAGACGTCGGCGGTAATCCGTTCGATCTTGCCGTCGATCAAGACTTCGGCGGCGACGATGCGCCGACCGCTGTCGCCGGCGATCAGCTTCAGCACTTGTGCGCCCGTTTTCAGTTCGACGTTGGCGTGTGCCGTCGCCGGGCGGATCAGCTTGATCTCCGCGTCACCCTTGGCGTCGATGCGGCACGGGAAAGCATCGCAGTTCTCGCAGCGCAGGCAGCGCCCACCGGGCCCGAAGTCGATTGCACACGGCATCGGGAAAGGCTTCAGCCCCTTCGCTTGCAAGCGCTGCTCGACGGCTTGCATCACCGGCTCGTGCGGCACCGGCGCGTGGTCAAAGTCCTTGCTGCGCGGTGGGTCGGTCGGGTCGGCGCCGCCCCGGCCATGCACGCCGAACAGCGTCTCAGCCTGCTCGTACCACGGCTCCAGATCGGCATAGGTAATCGGCCAGGCCGGCGAGACGCCTTCGTCGTGTTCAACCTCGCCGAAGTCGCGTTCGCGGAAGCGGAACATTGCCGAGCCGTAGAACTTCGTGTTACCGCCGACGTAGTAGAACATACCCGGCTTGAACGCCTCGTTGTCAGCCCACCACGTCTCGTCGGTGTGATAGCGGCGCTGGCCGAAGACCGCTTCCGGGTCCGAGTTCTGCGCTTCGCGCGGCAGCGACTGGCCGCGTTCGAGGATCAAGGTCCGCGTGCCGCTGCCGGCCAACTGCAGGGCGACCGAGCCGCCGCCGCAGCCGGAGCCGATGATTACCACGTCGTAGGATTTCATGTTCCCTTCCCTCTTCTATTGATCGACTGCCGCCTACCCGCCCACCGTGACTTCATACCCGGCCGCCTTGGCCCGCCGTACATACGGCTCGACCTCTTCCTCTGCTGGCGGCGGAATGTCAGCCATCGCATAGTCGAGCCCGACCAGCTTGTACTTGCTGGCGCCGTACTGGTGGAACGGCAGGAGATGCAATTCGTGCAACCCGAATGGCGCCAGGAACTCGAGCACCCGCTCCAGGTTTTCCATGCTCATCGTGTAGCCGGGGATCAGCGGCAGGCGCGGAATCACATGACTACCCTGCGCGCAAAGCGCCGCGAAGTTGTCGAGTACCCGCTTGAGGTTGATGCCGGTGACCGCATGCGCGCGATCCGGGTCCATGATCTTGAAGTCGTAGAGCACTTCGTCGCAGTGTTTCGCCATCTCGAGCAAGGCGGTGCGACTGCCATGCCCGGTCGTTTCGACGGCGGTGGCAATACCCAGCGCCCTGAGCCGCTTTAGTAGGCGCGTGGCGAACGCCGCCTGACTGAGCACTTCGCCGCCGGACAGCGTGACGCCGCCGCCCGAGACGCGGAAGAAAACCTCGTCCTTCATCACCTCGCGCATCAACTCGTCGAGCGTGTAGTCGGTGCCCATCTGCTGATAGGCGCCGGACGGGCATTCATCGACGTCGAGCGCGCAGGTGCCGCAATGAATGCACTTCGCCTCGCGCCGGATGAAAGCTGCCTCGCGCGAACGCGATTCCGGATTCGAGCACCACGGACAATGCAGCGGACAGCCCTTGAAGAAGACCAGGGTACGAATGCCGGCGCCGTCGTTCAGCGAATAGCGCTGGATATTGAAGATCCGCGCCCGCTCTTCGCCGGGCTTCCCCCTATAGTCGGTGAGCGGTACGACGGATGATGTCATCCTGGATTTCCCTGGAAAGTTCGACGAAGAAGGCGCTATAGCCCGCCACGCGCACCAGCAAGCCCGCAAACTCCTGCGGATTCTTCTGCGCTTCGATCAAGGTCTCGACATTGACCACGTTGAACTGCACGTGCAGGATCTTCAGGCGCATGAAGGCGACCAGGAAATCGGCCAGCTTGTTGAGCCCGTGTTCGCCTTCCAGCGTGCTCGGCATCATCTTCAGGTTGAGGAGGCTGCCGTTGGAGAGCAGCAGGTTGTCGAGCTTGCTCACCGACTTCAGCACCGCCGTCGGTCCCAGTTCGTCGCGTCCGCCCATCGGTGACAGGCCGCCGTCCGCCAGTTGTTCCTTGGCGCGGCGCCCGTCCGGCGTCGCCCCGACGACTTCGCCGAGCGGCATGTGCGCCGAGACGGTGTAGGAGCCGGGCGAGAACACGCCGCCGCGCGGGTTGGTGTATTTCTCGACCTCGTCGCAGAACAGCTTGAGTACGCGCACGCCGACCATGTCGACCTCGTCGATATCGTTGCCATACTTGATGTACTTGTTGATCAGGCGGGTACGCACCTTCTCGCCATCGGGCACCTGGAAGTCGGCGTCGAGCACGTCGAGGAATTGATCGAAGCCAAGGCGCTTTTCGCCAAAGACGATGCCTTTCAACGCGACCAGCGAGTCGGCCAGGTTGGCGGTTCCGATGCCCTGCACGCCGGAGAGGTTGTAGCGCGCGCCGCCTTCGGTGACGTCGAGCCCCTTGTCCAGGCAATCGGTCATCAATGCCGACAGCAGCGGGATCGGCGCCCAGTCGCGATGGCCGATGTCGCAGATGTTGGCGCCTTCGACCATCAGCTGCACGTAATGGCGAATGTTGTCGTCCAGGCGTTCGCAGATGCGCTCGTAACTCACGTCCGCGTCGCCACGGAAGGACTTCAGGGTCAATTCCAGGACCTTGAGCAGGTTGAACATCGCGATGTCGTGCAACCCGTAGGTCTTGCCGGGAATCGACAGCTCGACGCAGCCGACCACCGCGTAGTCGCGCGCATCCTGCAGCGAGACGCCGCGGTTCATCTGCGAGGCGATCACGCCTTCGTCGTTGAACACCTGCGGAATGCCGGTGCCGATGCGGATCGTCTCCGCCGCTTTCAGGAGGAATGCCCGGCTCATACCCTCATGCACGCGCACGCCAAGGTTCGGTTGCGGCAGCAGGATGTCCTGGTAGGTGTCGAGACAAAGCTGCGAGAGCGGCGTTTCGGTGTCGTGCCCAAGTGTGTCCTGGCCGCCGAGCAGGATGGTGTAGCCGGTCGGGAAGCCGGCGAAGAACTTGGCGCTGCTCGCCGAGCGCAGCAACACCACGTCGTTCATCTTGACCCACAAGCTCTCGAGCAGTTCGCGCAACGCCGCTGGGTCTTCTCCCTTTTCGAGCGACGCCTTGTAGTACGGCCACATGTACTGGTCGAAGCGGCCGAGCGACAACGAGCTGGCGTTCGATTCGTACTGTAGGATGACATTCATGTACCAGAACAGCTGGCACGCCTCGCGGAAGTCTTCCGGCGCTTCGAAGGCGATCTTCGTCGAGAGGGTCGCGATGCGCTCCAGTTCGACCCGGCGCTGCGGATCGCCGCACTTCGCAGCCATTTCAAGGGCCAGATCGCGGTAGCGCAGGATGTGCTCGGACGCCGCTTCGACGAGAATAGCAACGGCCTGGTAGAACACGTTATCGGGCTGTTCGGCAGCGTGCCGCGCCACCTCTTCACCGAGTGCGCGCAGCCCCAGTTTCAGGAAGCGCGGGAAGTCGACGATGATATGCCCCTGCCCTTTGTCCGTCTGGTTGATGCTGAAGATCTTAGTGGCGACCGCGTCCTTTACTTCCTGCGTAAACTGCGCGTTGATGAAGTCCTTCATCGAGCGCCCTTCCCAGTACGGGTAGAGCTCGGTGCGGTAGATATCCTTGTCGCGCTCGGAAATCAGGAACTTGTCCTGCGGACGGCTGTGGAAGGTGTCCAGTTCCTTCGCTATCCAGTACGGGTCCATCTCGGGCGAGACGATCCCGGCGCGCGGCTTGATCGTGCGGTTGCCGGCGATCAGTTCGTCGTCGCGGATCGAGATGTTCACCTTGCGCAGGACGTGCGCTGCAGCCTTTGCGCGCCGCAGCTGGACGTGCTCGCCCTCGGTCTGGCGATGGCTCTCGGTGTAGAGCAGTGCGCGCTCGAGCGAGATTTCGCGCGGCCGATAGAACAACGCCGCCTTGAGCCGGAGAATCCGGCCGATGCCTTTGCTTTCCTTGGTATCCATAACGTCCATCCTTTCGCCTGATCAATGCCTTTTTCGTTTCTGCACGTGTTTCTTGAGTTTCGCTCACCACTACCGTTCGCCCTGAGCCTGTCGAAGGGCGGGTTGCCCTCGCTTTAGCAGCGCCCGTTCATGGTTCGACAAGCTCACCACGAACGGTAGATATGTCGTCAGTCGCATTCCGCTCAATAACACTCACCCGTTCTTCGGCCGATCCAACCCCCTCCCGGCGTCGCGCCCGGATTCAAACAGGAAGGGGAAGTCCGGCAGTTGGGCGGCGGGCGCCGCCCGGTCGTGTTCTAGGAAGGGACTGTTGTCATACGCAATACCTCTCAGACCAACTCGCGTCTGCGCTTTCGGTAGAAGCAGTCCATCCAGATGATGCCGACGATGACCGCGCCCTTGAGCAGGATCTGGATATAGGAACTGATCCCGAGCATGTTCATCGCGTTGTCGAGGATGCCGAACACCAGAAGTCCGAGCGCCGACTGCGGAATGCCGCCGATACCGCCGGCAAACGACGTGCCGCCGACGACGACGCCGCAGTTCACGATCAGGGCTGCTGTTTCGCCGTAGATCGACGAGCCTGTGTTGAGCTTTGACGACAGCAGGACGCCGGCCAACGCCGCCGCCATGCCGCTGATCACGAAGGCCATCCATTTGGTGCGCACGACATTGATCCCCGAATACAGCGCGACTTCGTAATCGCCGCCGATCGCGTATAGGTTTCGGCCGTACGCCGTATAGCGCATCAGCCAGTGCGTGACCGCAAAGCAGACGAGCATGATGATCACGAGGTAAGGCACGCCGAAGAAATCGCCGTTGCCGATCATCATGAAGTCCGGGTTGCTCGCCGGAACCGGCCGCGCGTCGGTAAGTTGCTGCGCGACGCCGGTGAGCAGCATCCCCATGCCGAGCGTGATGATGAACGGTTCTGTCTTCTGCTGTACGACCAGGAAGCCGTTGATGAAGCCGACGAAGGCGCCGAAAGCGAGCGCGCACAGGATCGCCGCCCAGATCGGCATCACGTCGAGCAGCTTGATGGCGATGATGCCCGCCACCACGAGAATGCCGCCGATCGACAGATCGCACCCGCCGCTGATGACCGTCAGCGTCACGCCGAAAGCCAGGATCAACAGGATCGACGTCGAATTCAGCATGTCGAGCAGATTGAACGCCGTGTAGAAGTTCGTCGGGAAAAACGCCATGACCGCCAGCATGCCGACGATGGCCAGAAACGCCTTCTGCTTGGTCGCCAGGGCCAGGAGCGACGTACCGTTAATACCGATTGCACCGATAGTCATTTGCTTTCTCCTACGACTGCTTGCGGTTGTCGAGCCAGATGGCGACGACCAGGATGGCGCCCTTCAGCACGACCTGCATGTACGGCGTGACGCCGAGCAGGTTGAGGCAGTTGGACATGAGGATGACCAGCAGCACGCCAAGCACCGTACGCAGCACGCTGCCGGTTCCGCCCTTGAGCGTGGTACCGCCGACGACGACCGCGAGGATGGCATTGGTCTCGTACCCGACGCCGATCACCGGCGAGGCAGTGGTGATGCGTGAGAAGAGGATGATCGCGCCGATTGCGGCCATGAAACCCGAGATCGTGTAGATGACCACGATGCTGCGGCTGACCGGGACGCCGCACAACTGCGCCGCGGTCTTGTTGCCGCCGGTCAGGCAGATGGCGCGGCCCATGCGCGTTTGCGTCTGGAAGACCCATAGCACGGCGAGGCAGACGAGGAAGATGACGAAGGACACCGAGACGAAGCCGACACTGCCCTGCCCGATCGCCTCGATCACCGAGACGTCGCCCTTGATGAAGCGCATGTGTTTGGTCGAACCGCCGCTGTACATCAGCGCGATCGCCGAATACACCGTGCTCATGCCGAAGGTGATGAACAACGCTTCGGCCTGCGTCAGCGCGCCCGAACTCAGCACCAGCTTGGCGTTGACGTACCCGCACAGGGCGCCGATGGCGAGCCCAACCATGATCGCCGGCACCTGCCCGATCGGGTCGATCAGCGTGACTGTGACCACGGCGACCAGCGAAATCGTCCCGGCCACCGAGAGATCGATGAAGCCACCTATGATGACGAAGGTCATGCCGAGCGCGACCATCACCAGCGGCCCGAACTGCCGCATGATGTTGAGCAGGTTCGCCGGCGTCATGAAGTTCGGCTCGACGACGACGGTGATCAGCACCAGCCAGACGATGGCGACGACGACCAGGTATTCGCGGAGGATCGAGCGGAGGAAGCGCGAAATCGAAAAACCCGTGCTCGCTTCGTTCGGGGCTTTCAGTGCACTGCTTGCATTGGTTGCGTTCATTGCTTTGCTCCGCTTCCCGTCATGCCCAGCGCCGCGCTCATGATTTCGTCGGCCGAGGCTTTCTGGGGATCGAATTCACCGGTGATCCGGCCCTCGAAGATGGTCAGTACCCGGTTGCTCATGTTCAGGACCTCCGGCAGTTCGGAAGAAATCAGGATCACCGCCCCGCCCTTCTCCGCGATCTCCTTCATCAGCATGTAGATCTCGTACTTGGCGCCGACGTCGATGCCGCGCGTCGGTTCGTCCATGATGAAGATACGCGGTGCGTTTTCGAGCCAGCGGCCGATGATGCATTTCTGCTGATTGCCGCCCGAGAGGTTCTTCACCGGGGTCTTGGTCGACGGTGTCTTCACCGCCAGCGCCTTCGACTGGCGAATGCCGATCTCTGCTTCCTTGGCCTTGTTAAGGAAACCGAAGCGGGTGAACTTCTGGAAGCTGGCCATCGAGATGTTGGCTTCCACCGAGAACGGCAGGACGAGGCCCTGCAGCTTGCGGTCCTCCGGCACGAAGCCGAGACCAGCCTTCTTCGCATCGTTCGGGTTCTTGATGCGGATCGGTGCGCCGTCGATGAGGATCTGGTGGCCTTCGGTTTTGTCGGCGCCGAACAGCGCACGAACGATTTCGGTGCGTCCGGCGCCGACTAGCCCGACGAGCCCCAGAATCTCTCCCTTGTTCAGTTTGAACGACACGTCGTGCAGCTTGCGCGTGTTCAGCGAGCGCACTTCCATCAGTGTCGAGCCGACGTTGTGCGGACGGTCGGGATATTCGTTTTCGATGGAGCGACCGACCATCTTGGCGATCATTTCGCTGCGCGTCAGATTGTCCTTCGCTTTGGTGTCGATGATTTCACCGTCGCGCATGATCGTCACGACGTCGCAGAAATCGAAAATCTCGTCCAGCTTGTGGCTGATGTAGATGATGGAGATGCCTTCCGCCTTCAGCTGGTGGATGATCTCCACGAGTTCGACCAGCTCCTCGGCGGTCAGGCTGCTACTCGGTTCGTCCATGATGATCAGCTTGGACTTGAACGACAGCGCCTTGGCGATTTCCACCATCTGTTTTTCGGACACGCTGAGGTCCGATACCAGCTTGTTCGTGTCGATCTTGCAGCGAATCCGGTCAAGCAGCGCGCGTGCATGAGCATGCGTGCCGCGCATCCCTTTCATTTCCTTGAAACGCCCCAGGAAGACGTTCTCGCCGACGCTCATCGTATTTACCAGGTTCAATTCCTGGTAAATGATGGCCAGCCCGCGGCGCATCGATTCGAGCGGCGTCGTGTGCTCGATCTCTTCGCCATCGAAAATCACCTTGCCACCGGCGTCCTTCTTGTACACCCCGGACAAAATCTTCATCAGCGTCGACTTGCCGGCGCCGTTTTCGCCCACGAGACCATGCACCGTGCCGCGCTTGACGTCGAAGGAAACCTCCTTAAGCGCCTTGACCCCGGGAAATGTCTTGCTGATGTCCTGGATGGACAAGATGCAGTCTGTCGTTTTGTTTTCCATATTCACCCCCCTGGGCAATCGCATGAATGCCTTACGCGTCAACTCCTCCCCTTCAAGGGGGAGATCGGGAGGGGGATGGGGTTTTCCAGCGGTTATTTCGTCGATCAACCCGCCGTTTGCGCCCCATCCCCACCCCACCCATCCAATCGCAAACGTCGCTTTCGCGACCTTCCCCTTGAAGGTGAGGGAGCGGACGTTCATGCCACTTGCCCTGATTCCACCCGCTACCGATCGATGGACGGCCGTTTCCCGTTCTGAGGCAATCGGCCGTCTGCCACCTTATGACCTGATTACCATTCCGGCGGCGTGAATTGGTCGATGTTCTTCAAATCGACGATGTCGAGCTGGACGAAGTTGATCGGCTCGACCTTCTTGCCATCGATGACGGCGCGCGCCAGTTCCATCGACTTCTTCGACATGACTTCGAAGTTCTGCATGATGGTCACCGACTGCGTGCCCTTGCGCACCTGGTCAAAGCCGGCGCGATTGCCGTCGACGCCGACGATGAACATGCCGTCCATCATGTTGGCGGCTTTCAGCGCTTGCGCAACGCCGGTCGCACCGTTGTCCCAGTGGCAGAACACGCCCTGGATTTTCTTGCCGTGCTTGACGATAAGATCTTCCGTGATGGCCATCGCTTCGGCGGTCGACCATTGCTGCGGCGTCTTGTAGTCGATGACTTCGATCTTGGTGCCCTTGATCTTCTTGTTGAAGCCATCGTGGCGCTTGATCTGCGCGTCGTGGCCGGCCTGGCCACCGACTTCGACGATCGTCGCGCCATCCGGGAACTTCTTGAGGAAGGCTTCGCCCGCTGCTTCTCCGGCCATCGTGTCATTCACGCCGGCGAAGAAATCACGGAACTTCTGGTTGGCCGGTGCGAGGTCGGACGAGAACATGCCGACAACGACGCCTGCCTGCTTGGCCTTCATCACGCTCGGAACGATCGCGTTGATGTCGTTCGGGTTGAGGAAGATCGCCTTGAATTTCTGCGCGATGCTGTTGGTCACCAGTTGCGACTCGGTCTGCGTGTCGCCCTTGGCGTCGAGAACGACGACTTCAAAGCCGTAGTCCTTGCCGTATTTCTGGAACTGTTTCGAAGAAAACGCCTGCGATTCGTTAGCCATGTTCGCCGCGATAAACGCGATTTTGTCCGCTGCGTGCGCTGCAACCCCGAACATTCCTGCAAGCACCACACTCATACCCGCGACTGCTTTTCTGTAAGACTTATTCATGCCGAACCCCCGTAATGTTTAGCGTGAAACCTCTAGAATGTAACCGGTTACATAAGCAGCCAAAAAAAATATCGCTCTCGATGTAACCGGTTACATTTTCTTGCTGCCTTTGCCGTCTGTCAAGCGTTTTTTTGCCCTTGAAATCGTCGTTCTTGCGCAGGCGCGGGAAGCAAAAAAGCGCCCATCGGACGCTTTATCAGCTTCAGTAAATCCCCGAGTCCGGGTCAGCGGGTTGACTGTCGGACTTTGAGTTCAAAATCCAGTGTGACCTGCCGCTCTTCCAGTGTCCTCCCTTCCAGCAAGGCGAACAGCATTTCGGCGGACCTGAGACCGATCTGGTAGGCCGGCTGGGCGACGGTGGTCAGCGTCGGCGTGCAGATCAGCGTCATGTCGCTACCGTCGAAACCGACGATGGAGATGTCCCCAGGCACGCGCACCCCGGCTTCGATCAGCGCGCGCTGGGCGCCGACCGCAACGACGTCGTAGTCGAAAAAGACGCCGTCGACCCGCTTGGAAAGCTCCAGCAGGCGCTTGGCGACCATCTCTCCGCTGTCTTCACCCATGCGGTATTCGATCACCATGGCGGGATCCGGCGTCAAGCCGTGCGCCTGCAGCGCGCGAAGGTATCCGGCGCGGCGCAAGCGGGCAAACCCGAATGATCCCGAGGCGTTGACCATCGCTATTTGCCGGCAGCCGGTCGCGATCAGGTGGGATACCGCGGCGAAGGCCCCCTGCTCGTCATTGACGCAAACATAGGGCAGATCCACCCCGTCCTTGTATTCACAGCACTGGACGATCGGGTACGACGCGCCAAATTTGCGCAGGTTGTCGGCGCTGACCGCCGGATCGATGGCCAGCATGCCATCGACAATCTTCTGCTTGAGCATGCTGAAGAAGGCGTCTTCCCGTTCCCTGATGCCGTGCGTTTCGCAGAGCAAAAGGTTGTAGCCGCGGGCATAGACGACCTTGTTGATGCCATGCACGATTTCGGCGTGGAACGGATTGGAGATGTTCGGCACCAAGGCCAGGAGAATTCTGCTCTTGGACGAACTCAGGTTCTGCGCCACCACATTGGGATGGTAGTCAAGATCCTTGATGACCTTCTTGACGCGAGCCCTGGTCTTCTCGCTCACCAACGGACTTTCGTTAAGCACCCGGGAAATAGTCGCCACGGAAACCCCTGCGATTCTGGCAACTTCACTGATGGTCAACACGTGGATCTCTCGCTCAGTCGGTTATGAAGACCTGCGATTCTAAAGTCCAATGCCCCGGGGTCGGTATTTTTTCCGAAGGTGGAGCGGGTCCCGTTTGCTCGGAAAGGATTTTGTGACCGATAGATGGCACCCCGCGGAACAGGGTTATCCACGGTGTCTCCCATCACGAATCGGTCGAACTGGACGACTTGCACGAAGAAACGGGGTTGACACCCGTGCTAGACTGAAAATGGTTGAATTTCTGCATATTTCGTGTTTTTTGACGGATTAGATCAGTTTTACATCGATTTTTCACCGTTTTTTGTTTAACCATCGCAAAGCACTCACAAAAGGAGGTCCAATGATGGCGAAAAACCATGATCCGATGATTCCGAGCGGCGAAGTCACCCCGATCAACACCGACTACAAGGTAGGACAGGACAATATTGTGGTCAATGTGGGGCCGTTCGGCCTCGATATTCATAATCGTGTTTTTGCCATTTCCGGCATCCTGATCGTCAGTTTTGTGGTGCTGACGCTTATGTTCCAAAACCAGGTGGAACCCCTGTTCAGCAGTCTGCGCGGCTGGCTGACCTCAAACCTTGACTGGTTCTTTATCGCCTCGGGCAATCTGTTTGTTCTGGTTTGCATCGGGTTGGCCGTCTCGCCGCTCGGTAAAGTTCGCATCGGCGGCACGACCGCCACACCGGACTACAGTTATACAGGCTGGTTTTCGATGTTGTTCGCGGCGGGCATGGGTATCGGCCTGATGTTCTTCGGTGTTTCCGAGCCCTTGTCGCATTTTGGCAGCTCAATGGGCGGCATTTCCGTCGAAAACGGAGTGCGCACCGACTGGGCGCCACTCGGCGGTGCCATCGGTGATGCTCAAGGCGCGCAAAAACTCGCCATGGCCGCGACCATCTTTCACTGGGGCCTTCATCCGTGGGCAATCTACGCCTTGTTGGCGCTTGGACTTGCACTGTTTTCCTTCAACAAGGGGTTGCCACTGACCATCCGGTCGGTGTTTTACCCCTTGCTTGGCGAACGCATCTGGGGGTGGCCCGGAAACATAATCGATACGTTGGCGATCCTGGCCACTCTGTTCGGCCTTGCGACGTCGCTGGGTTTCGGCGCATCGCAAGCGGCAGCCGGACTGCACTATCTCTTTGATATCCCATTGGGCGACACAACACAGATCGTCCTGGTGCTATGTATCACGGCGCTCGCAACCACTTCGGTTGTGGCCGGGCTCGATGCTGGCGTCAAGCGCCTGTCGGAAATCAACATGACTCTGGCCTTGCTGCTGATGTTGTTCGTGATTGCGGTTGGTCCGACGCTCGCCATCCTCACCGGCTTCTTCTCCAACCTCGCCGCCTACGCCGAGTACCTGCCGGCGCTCGCCAATCCGTTTGGTCGCGAGGACGCGAACTTCTCCCAAGGCTGGACGGCGTTCTACTGGGCCTGGTGGATTTCATGGTCGCCCTTCGTCGGCATGTTCATCGCGCGTGTTTCGCG
>JAGNOM010000277.1 GCA_017990155.1 Propionivibrio sp.
GATCCGCATGAAGATGCACGCCGCTTCCGGCGCACCGACAATGGCGTCACGCTGGTCACTCAGCAGATGCTTGATCGCCTTACCTGACGGGAGACCTGCCCAGCGATGCGCATACTTCATGTAGCCGCCGAAATCTATCCTCTGGTCAAGACTGGCGGTTTGGCCGATGTCCTCGGCTCATTGCCGCCGGCTCTGGTCAAACGCGGATTGGACGTTCGCGTTCTATTGCCCGGCTTGCCCGGGATCATCAAGGGGATGGTCGATCTGAAGCCCGTGCTGAGGATCGGCCCGGTCTTTGGTGCGGCAGTCGTCACTCTGAAGATCGGGAATTTGCCGGATAGCGGCTTGCCGGCTTATGTGATTGACGCTCCGTTCCTGTATCAGCGGGATGGCAATCCTTACGTCGGTCCTGATGGCCATGACTGGAGTGATAATCACAGGCGGTTCGCATTGCTGGGCTGGGTTGCTGCGCACCTTGCGTCGGGTGAGCTTGATCCAGACTGGGTCCCGGACGTCGTTCACGCACACGATTGGCACGCAGGGCTTGTGCCGGTTTATTTGGCGCAGAATCCCGGGCTCAAGACCGCCAGCGTGTTCACGATTCACAATCTGGCTTTCCGCGGGATTTTCCCGATCGACTGCCACGCCGAGCTGGGATTGCCGGCGCGCAAGCTGACGCCGCATGGTATAGAGTTCCACGGCAAGATATCGTTCATGAAGGCCGGACTCGTCTATTCGAACCGAATCACAACGGTTAGCCCAACATATGCACACGAAATTTGCACCCCGGAGTTCGGGTGTGGGCTTGAGGGCGTCTTGCGGGATCGAGGCGCTGCGTTATCCGGCATTCTGAATGGCGTCGATTATTCGATCTGGACTCCGGGAGACCCGGCGATCGCGAAGCCTTACGGTCCGGATGATCTGGGTGGGAAACTTGAATGCAAACGTGCGCTACAGTCCGAGTTTGGGCTTGACCATGGCGCGAGCGGACCACTTTTCGCGGTTGTTAGCCGACTGACCTCGCAAAAAGGTATGGACCTCCTTCTTGCGGCCATGCCGGAACTTCTCAGGGAAGGCGCGCAACTCGTCGTCCTGGGGTCGGGCGAAGGGGATCTTGAGGCAGGGTTCCGTTATGCGGCATCTGCCAATCCACAGAATGTGGCGGTGTTCATCGGTTATGACGAGGCGATGTCCCATCGCATCATGGCCGGCGCCGACGTTCTGCTTGTTCCGTCAAGGTTCGAGCCGTGTGGATTAACCCAGCTCTATGCCCTGCAGTACGGCACGCTGCCCTTGGTGCGCAGGGTGGGCGGTCTTGCTGATACAGTCGTTGATGCAACGCCGGATACGCTTCACTCGGATCGTGCCACGGGCTTTGTGTTTGATGAGGCATCCCGCTATGCATTGGGTGCGCGTATTCGCGATGCCGTCTCGCTTTACCACGACAACGAGGCGTGGCGACGGGTTCAGCGACGAGGAATGGCGCAAGACTATTCCTGGGATGATTCTGCGGCAAACTACGAAGGACTTTATCGCAGCCTGTGAGGCAAGGTCGCCGGATTTCTTTCCCGCTCGGTATGAAGTCTGGCTACCGGCGATACGGCGAATGGACACCATATCCGTTGGTGGTTTTTTCGGTTGTTCTCGATCTCAAAAACCGGCGCTCCGGTCGTGGCCTCCGGAGCGCCGGCGCCGCACTGAGTGCGTGATCCGAAAGAAATCAGTCGTTGCCGTTCAGCAGCGCAGCGATGTCCTTTTCAGCCTCGATCCAGTCACGTAGCGGATCGCTCTTGAACTGATTGCTTTCTGCCCGGTAGTAGGCCGCTTCTGCAACCATCCGGTAGCGTTGTTCGTCCGTTACCTTCATTCCTTTGGTGGGTTTTTTAATCGCAGACTTGCCGTTTGCCTCCGCCTTCTTTACCGCTGGCGTCTTTGCGGCAGGTTTCTTTTCAACCGGCGCTGGTTTTACCTCGGCAACTTTGGCCTCGGTCGCTTTGCTTGCGGCGGGTTTTTTGGCAGCAGGTTTCGCACTGGCAACAGCAGTCTTGGTCGCCGCCTTCTTGGTGGAAGATTTAACAGTTGTTTCGGCCATGATCGTTCCCTTCTCGAGGTGAAAATATTGGTCTGGTAAAACCAACGAACTGATTGTACTACATGCAAATGTTTTATCGCCCTGGTGGAATCAGGCGGGTAGGGCGGTCTCAGTGCTGTGATGCAACCTTGCTTGGATCGGCATGATGTTTTGGAATCCGACCATGTAGTCGGGTCAGATCCGCGAGAAGCTCGCCATGCCATGATGCCAGCTGATTCCAGCTAAAACGCCATTCCCAGTAGCCGCTCGCGATTCCGGGTTGATTCATTCGATGATGAGAGTCCAGGCCTAGAACGTCCTGCATGGGAATGATCGAGATCGACGCCACCGAAGCCGACGCGACACGTATCAATGCCCAATGAATCGACTCGCCGCTGATTCCGAGATAGCGACGGACATAATCCTGTTCGTGGGGCGCGAGGCCGCTCCACCATCCGACCGTCGTGTCGTTGTCATGCGTTCCGGTATAGACGACGGTGTTGGTCTCAAAACTGTGGGGTAGATACAGATTGTCGGAGTGGCCGTCGAACGCGAACTGAAGGATGCGCATCCCCGGTAATCCAAGCCTTGTGCGCAAGGCAGTGACTTCCGGGGTGATGATGCCCAGGTCCTCGGCGATGATCTTGAGTGCGCCGGCGTGTTTGCGTCCGTCGCGATCAGTGGCGTCAGCGAAGGCTTCGCGCAATGCCGAGAACAGAGAGTCACCGGGGCCGGCGCGCCAGTGCCCGGTGACGGCTGTCTCCGAATGGGCCGGAATCTCCCAGTACGACTCAAATCCCCGGAAATGGTCGATGCGGACGATATCGCACAGCGTGAGAATCGAACGCATCCGCTCAATCCACCAACGATAGTTTTCCTTCGCGTGCGCGGACCATTTGTAGAGCGGGTTTCCCCAGCGCTGTCCGGTGACGCTGAAGTAATCAGGAGGGACGCCCGCGATGACGCGCGGGTGGCCGTTGTGGTCGAGATCAAACAGATTCTGATTCGCCCAGACATCGGCACTGTGCGGTGACACAAAGATCGGCATATCGCCGACGATTTCGATACCTTTCCCGTTTGCATAGTCTTTCAACTTCGCCCATTGGCCAAAGAAGCACCATTGGCAGAAGCGCCAGAAGTTGCACTCTGCAGACAGTGATTCGAGGGCTTCGGCCAAAGCTTTAGTCTTGCGCTGAGCAAGCGGGGTCGGCCAATCCTGCCAGACCTTCCCATTTCCGCCGTGACGCCCGTCCAGCGCCATGAACAGCGCGTAGTCGTCAAGCCAGTTCTTTTCCCTGAAACAGAATGCAGAGTACGAGCCCTGTGCATCGGGACTTGTGCCTGCGAAAAAGCGTTCAGCAGCACGCCGCAACCGATCCATGCGGAATGTCTTCACTTCCGGGAAGTTGACTCGGGAGTCACTGAAGTTTGGTGGCGGTTGGATCTCGGCCTCGCTCAACCATCCCGAATCCTGCAGTTGCGCGAGGTCAATCAACAGTTCGTTTCCGGCAAAGGCGGAAGGACTCATGTACGGGGAATTTCCGGGCCCGATTCCGCCAAGGGGGAGAACCTGCCATAGCGTCTGTTCGGCGCCCGCCAGCCAGTCGACAAAATGAAAGGCCGCCGGGCCGAGGTCTCCCGAGCCACGCGGACCCGGAAGCGATGTGGGGTGGAGCAGAACGCCGCTATGACGAGGGAAGGGCATGACTCAGGTCCTGTGAGAATATTTGCAAGCTGTGTGCAGCAAGCACGCAGTCGGTATCGATTGATGTCGGCGCAAAGGGTTCCGCTGCGCTGCTGTCGCATAGTCGTGTCCAGCCGCCGGCAGGCAAACGAAACGTCAGCATCGTCGGATCACGATTGATCAGAATGAGCAATGACGTCGTTGAGCGTTCGACGATGTGCTGTTCCGTTGAGTTCGTCACCGGCGCAAGAATAAGGCCAAGTGCCCCCTGGTGCGGAGAATGCCAGTCGTCGGTCGCCATTTCGCGACCCTCTGGATGCCACCACACAATATCCCGCAATCCATCTTCGCCGACGTGGCCGGTGAGCCAGCGCTTTCGCCGAAGTTGCGGGAAACGGTTGCGGAGGGCGATAAGCCCAGCGGTATAGTCGATCAGGTCTTTGTCTGCCTGCGGCCAATCCAGCCAGGTCAGCATGTTGTCCTGGCAGTACGCGTTGTTGTTTCCTGACTGCGTGCGGCCGAGTTCGTCACCGCCCTGGAGCATCGGAACGCCTTGGGACAGGAACAGCGTCGCGAGCAATGAGCGCTGCAGATT
>JAGNOM010000049.1 GCA_017990155.1 Propionivibrio sp.
TCGACCCGCGTATTCCATCAGGGACAGAGGCTATGGCCTCGATCAAAGTCCGGATCTATGGCTGCAATCTTTACCTGCTTACCGTCATCAATTGAACGCTTGGCAAAACGGGGGCGACCATCTATGCGCTCCTACCAGTATCACTGTGGTTGAACCAAGGATTTTACGATGAAGCTTCCTGCACCCTCCCCCGACGCGCTCGACTTCAGCGACGCGCTCAAACGCCGCATCGCCGACGAAATTGGCGTAGCCGGCGGCTGGATCGGTTTTGACCGCTTCATGGAACTCGCGCTCTACGCGCCGGGAATGGGCTACTACTCGGGCGGCGCGCACAAATTCGGCGCCGCTGGCGACTTTGTCACCGCGCCGGAGATGTCCTCCGCCTTCAGCCAGACGCTGGCGACGCAAGCCGTCCAGATCATGGCGCTATCGTCGCCGCGAATCATCGAGGTCGGCGCCGGTTCCGGCCGCCTCGCCGCCGATCTGCTGCTCGAACTCGAACGGCGCAACGCGCTGCCCGAACGCTACGGCATCCTTGATCTATCGGGCGAACTGCGCGAACGCCAGCGGGCGACGATCGTCCAGCGCGCCCCGCAGTTGCTCGACCGTGTGGTTTGGCTCGACCGCCTGCCTGAGCGCTTTGACGGCCTGGTGCTCGCCAACGAACTGCTCGACGCCATGCCCGTGCATCTGGTGCGCTGGGAGGATGCGGCGACATTCGAGCGCGGCATATCCCTCTCAGACGGCGAGTTCGCCTGGACCGACCGACCGGCAACGGGTCGGGTACTTGAGAGAGCACAAGGCATCGCCGGAGAATTTCCGCTTCCGCCTGGCTACCTGAGCGAAATCTGCCTGGCCGCAGCGGACTGGACAGCATCCTGGGCCGCCATCCTTGGCAAGGGCGCGCTGCTCCTGATCGACTACGGCTTCCCGCGCCACGAGTACTACCACCCGCAACGCGAGACCGGCACGCTGATGTGCCACTACCGCCACCACGCCCACGGCGAGCCCTTCCTGCTCCCCGGCCTGCAGGACGTCACCGCGCACGTCGATTTTACGGCCATCGTCGAAGCCGGCTTCAACGCCGGGCTGGAACTGCTCGGCTACACGACGCAGGCGGCATTCCTGATCAACTGCGGATTGACCGAGGTGCTGGCACGCACCCCGACCGAAGACTTGCTGCGCTATTTACCGCAGGCGCAAGCCGCGCAAAAGCTGATTTCCCCCGCCGAGATGGGCGACCTGTTCAAAGTCATTGCCCTGGGCAAGGGGATCGATGAAACCCTGGTCGGATTCGCGCAGGGCGACCGCAGCGAGACGCTGTAAGCTCACGGCGGTCGAGGCCGTCAAGAAGGACAAATCAGTGGCGCTCGTCACTGACGCTGCAGAAAAGCCGGGCCAGCGCGGCATGGGCACCGCTCATTGACGACGCCTTGACCGGCGCTTCAGCCAGACCGGCCTGCACGCGCGGCAGTCTCGCCCACTCGGTGTAGAGAACCTCGTCGTCGTAGGCGTCGTTGTTGTGGTTGCACGCCTCGTCCAGACGTTTCCCCGTGCTCATTTCCTTGATGATGATCATTTCCTGACTCCTGCTTTTGCGTGGGCACAGGTTCACTAACGACCGACAAGGGAAATGGTTGATGCGGAATTTGCGAAAACCTCGCCGTCCCCGGCAACCCGTTCTCAATCGGGCAGGGACAAGGCCTCTTTGACGGCGGCCGATCGAGCCCGATGCAAGCGCTCGGGAATCTCGGCCGGGTTCGCACACGCGCGTGCGATTGCTGCCGCGTCGACAGCGCGAAACGCCGCAAGGGCGCGCAGAAAGAGGTCTTCCGACGGGATCGGCTTGTCTTCCCAACCAAGGCGCCCGTGATAGTCGCAGGCGCAGGCTTCGAGCAGCTGCGCGAAGCGCTGTGGTCGGCGCAGGGCGTCCGTGTGTTCGAGCAGACGCGTCACGGTCGAAGCGCGCAGATCGGGCCCACGGCGAATGTCGCCGTGATAGCGCGCGACAAGCAGCGCCAGGTCACGGCAATCGGCCGGCGTTTTGAGGCGTTCGCAGACACCGCCAACGAGGCTGACGCTGCGCACCTCATGACCGGGGTGGCGCGGCAGATCGGTCGCCGGCGTCAACCCCTTGCCGAGATCGTGCAGCAGAACGGCGAAACGCACCGGCAAGGCATAACGGGCTTGCGCTGCCTGATCGAGCGCCATCATCACGTGCACGCCGGTGTCCACTTCCGGGTGGTAATCGGCGCGTTGCGGTACGCCGAACAGGCGGTCGAGTTCCGGGATCAACCGCGCCAGCGCGCCGCATTCGTGCAACACTTCGATCATGCGCGACGGTCGGGCTTCCATCAGTCCCTTGGCCAGCTCCTGCCAGACGCGCTCGGGCACCAGATGATCGACTTCGCCGATCGCGACCATATGACGCATCAGTTCCAGCGTCTCCGGCGCGATCGAGAAGTCGGTGAAGCGTGCGGAAAAACGCGCGACGCGCAGGATGCGCACGGGGTCTTCGACAAAGGCGGGACCGACGTGGCGCAGGATTTTGGCCTTGATGTCGGCGACGCCGTTGAATGGATCGGTCAGAGTGCCGTCGTCGGCACGCGCGATGGCGTTGATTGTCAGATCGCGGCGCGCCAGATCGTCGGCGAGGCTGACATCGGGCGCGGCGTGGAAGGAAAAGCCCTTGTAGCCGTGCCCGGCCTTGCGTTCGGTACGGGCCAGCGCGTATTCCTCGTGCGTCTTGGGATGCAGGAACACCGGGAAGTCCTTGCCGACCGGCTTGAAGCCGTTCGCCAGCATAGTCTCGGGCGACGCACCGACGACGACGAAGTCACGATCCTGCACCGGCAAACCGAGCAACTCGTCACGCACCGCGCCACCGACCATGAAGATCTGCATGTCGACGGATCGCGACGGAGGACTCAAAAGAGGCGCTACCCGACCGCCTTCTCAGCCAGCGCGGCGGCGTGCCACTCCTGCATCGCCGGCAGGGCAAGCATGGCCTCGACCCACTTGCGCGAGGCGGCGGGAAGTTCGATTTCGTAGGTCAGGAAACGCCAGACGACCGGTGCGAACATGGCGTCGGCGATGGTGAAACGTCCGAACAGGAAGGGGCCGGCATCGACGAAGCGGCTGCGGCAACCCTCCCAGATCTCGATGATGCGGGCGATGTCGCCGTCGACATCGGCGGTGCGCGCGACAAAAGGTTTCGACGCCGCGATGTCCATCGGCAGGACGTGGCGCAATGCGACAAAGCCCGAATGCATTTCGGCGCTGATCGAGCGTGCCTCGGCGCGCGACCTGCTGTCGGTCGGCCACATGGACGGGGCTTTCTCAGCGATGTATTCGCAGATGGCGAGCGAGTCCCAGACCACCGTCCCGCCGTCGACCAGGCAGGGAATCTTGCCGGACGGTGAATGCTTGAAGATCTCGGTCCGGGTATTCCGTTCACGCAGACGGATCGAAATTTCTTCGAACGGCAACCCGCTCTGCTTCAGAACGAGCCAAGGGCGCAAACTCCAGGATGAATAATTACGATCCCCGACAACCAGCTTCAACATACTCCCTGCTCCCCTGTATATCTCTGTCCACACTCAATAAAAGCTCTGACCGTCAGCTTCCTGCGCGTCCTGCATGACGGCGGAAGCCGTCCAGACGCCGTTTGACCTTGACCTTCGAGAGATAGGAAGGCGCAATCGATTCCAGCGGCTTCGGATTCCAGTCCGGATAGTTGCGCGCGCCGTCGGTGAGATTGTCGACCTGCATCGAGCGCAGGTTGTCGGGCGACAGCGGCGGATTGGGCAAGAGGCTCAGGATGCGCGCCTGCAAGGATGCGAGGCCGCCGCCCAGGTTGAGCACCAGGCGGCAACGGCCGGACAGCTTGGCCACGTAGTCGACCATCTCGCGCAGGCTGTAGGCTCGCGGACCGGCCAGCTCGTACACCTGACCGAAAGTATCGCTGCGCGTCAGGCAATCGACCATCGCATCGGCCACATCAGCGATGTAGACCGGCTGGAAGCGCGCTGTGGCACCGGCCAGCGGCAGCACCGGGAACAGGTTCAGCAGCGATGCGAACTTGTTGAGGAAGGCATCATTCGGCCCGAAGATGACCGAGGGACGGAAGATCGTCACGTCCAGATCCTTGGCCGCCGCGAGCACGGCGGCTTCGCCGGCGGCTTTCGAGCGCAGGTAGCTGGAGGGCGCGTCAGCCGAAGCCTTGAGCGCGCTCATGTGCACCAGGCGACGAACGCCCGTCTGCTTCATGGCGGCGATGATCTTCTTCGGCAGCTCGACGTGCGCTTCGGCAAAGCGCTTGCCGTAGGGCTGGCTCGAACTGCCGTCGTGCAGAATGCCGACGAGATTGATCACCGCGTCCATGCCCTTCATCAGCGATGCCAGGTTTTGCGGATCGTTGACGTCGGCTTCGACGACATAGACCGTCGGCATCATCGTCAGCTTCTTGGTGTGGTCACGATGACGCGACGGAATGACGACGCGCATACCGCGCTCGGAGAGACGATTTGCGATCCAGCCGCCAACAAAACCGCTGCCGCCGATCAGAAGTACGTTCTTGATATTCATGGCACCCTGAGATGGTTTGAGTTGCGATAAAACGTGGATTTTACGGCAATTCCTCGGCCTTGGGATCAGCGGCGACGCGCGGCCCGATGACGCCGAGCCGGCTCTTGATCGACTGTGGCGCTTCGTTGAACAACGCGGCGTAGTAAACCGAATTGCTCATCACCTTCTTCACGTAATCGCGCGTTTCAGTGAACGGAATAGTCTCGGCATAGACCGCACCTTCGAGCTCGCGGTCGGCGGCACGCCACTTGCGCGCGCGTCCAGGGCCGGCGTTGTACGCGGCGGACGCCAGTACCGGGTGATTGTCGAGGCTCTCCATGACCAGGCGCATGTAGGAGGTGCCGAGCAGGACGTTGATCTCGGTGTCGTTGACCTGACCGTGGTGGAAATCGCGCAGGCCGATCTTCTTCGCCACCCACTTGGCCGTCGCCGGCATCAGCTGCATCAGCCCGGAGGCGCCGACAGTCGATTTGGCGTTGGTGACGAAGCGGCTTTCCTGGCGCATCAGGCCGTACACCCAGGCATCGTCGAGCGACTGGTTGCTGGCCGCCGGTCGCACCTGCTCGCTGTACGGCGACAGGTAGCGCAGCGAATAGTCGTGCTCGTTGCGCGTGCGGTCGGCCGCGGCGATCGCACGATCATAGAAGCCGGCGCGATTGGCGACCTCGGCGGCCGCCAGCAGATCGCGGTCGCCCATGCCGCGCAGCACCCAGTTCCACTCGCGCACGCCTTCGACGCGCAGGTCAAGACGCAGCAGCGCCAGCGTGCGCCGCACGCCCGGCGTATCGGCCAGTCGCGCCAACTCTTCGACCGTCGGCGGCTCGGCTTTCGGCGGCGTGGTAATCACCCGACCGAGCTCTTCGTCGGCCAGATTGCCGTAGAAGTTCGGCTGGCCGGCGAGCTTCAGGAACAGGTTGTTGGCGGCTTCGGTCTGTCCGCCGGCCTTGTAGGAACGGCCGAGCCAGTAGATCCAGGCCGGTTGTTCGGCGAGTGCCGGCGGCATCTTCTCGATGGTCGCTCGGACGACACCCCACTCCTGCGCGCGCAGGGCGGCGCGCACTTTCCACTGCGCAACTTCGTCCGACAATGGCGCATCACCGGCATTGGCATACCACTGCAGCGCTTCGTCCATGTGCCGGAATGCCGCCTGCCAGCCGATCTGGCTCCAGGCCCAGCCCTTTTCGCCCGGCTGCAACTCACTCTCAATGCGCCGCAGCTGTTCGGACGCGGCCAGCGGATCGTTGCGCGCGATGCGCCCGATCGCCAACGCGGCCAGTTCGCGGTTCATGCGGCTGGCGCCGAATGCGGCCGGCAATCTGACCAGCCACGGCATCGGCGAGTCGGAGACGGTTTGTGCCGTGCGCGCATCGGGCGTCTGGCTGGCCGGCAGGTAGTTCATCGTGTAACGCCCGGCGGCGAGCTTGTTGGCCTCGAACTGACGGCGCACGCGCGCCCAGACATCATCGGCCAGCACACGCTTTTCCATGATCAGGGCTTCGAACACCGGATAGCAGGATTCCGGCGGTTCGACCAGCGTCAGCCAGAGCGGCATGGCGTCGTCGAGCACGGCTTGATCGCCGCGTGCGTGCCGGCTTTGCAGCGCGTAGCACGCTACTTCCTGATCAGGTTGCACCATGGCCGGGAATTCGGCGTCGAACTCGGCCCACAGCTGATCCTTGCCCAGTTTCTTCAGCCAGTCGCCGCGCATGCGCTCCGCGATGTAGCTTCCCTCGTTGCGCGTGAGGAAGGACTTGATCGCCGCCGGATCGGCGTCTTCTCTCTTCAGATCGATCTGGAACAGCCAGTAGTCGACGTAGGCATCCAGTGCGTGACCCTGCACCTCGGGCGCGATCCGTTCGAGCTTGGCGCGGTCGCCGAGGCGCGCGGCATCGCGTGCGGCGAGCAGGAGATCGTCGGAAGCTGCTGCGCTATGGGCCAGAAGAACCGAGACAACGAGGGAGGAGATGAGGCGGACTGAACGTAGAAGCTTCATGATAAGCTGAAAGACCCGTAAACACTGGCTTTGAGCATACCACATGAAGACCGGCCCGACGCCCGGAAGCCACCCCGAAGTCGATGAAACGCGCGCCGCCTTGCGCCGTGCGCTGCGCCGGCAAAGCATCGAACGCCGCATGGCACTACCGGCCGAGACGCATGCGGCCTTGTCGACGCGGCTGTGCGAACTCATCGATCAGCGTTTCCCGGCGCTCTCGGGCAAGCGGGTTGCGTTTTGCTGGCCGTTCAGGAACGAGCCCGATCTCCGTCCGTTGATGAGGTCCTGGCTGGCGGAAGGAAAACCCGGATTCGCCGCCCTGCTGCCGGTCGTCGTCGATGCCGAGCGTGCCCTCGCCTTCCGCGCCTGGACACCCGCAAGCCCGATGCTTACCGACCGCTACGGGATTCCGGTACCGGCTTCCGGCGAGTTCCTGACGCCCGAGGCCTTGCTGATCCCGGTTAACGCCTTCGATGCCGACGGGTATCGCCTCGGCTACGGTGGCGGCTTCTTTGACCGCACGCTGGCCGCGCTCGATCCGCTGCCGCTCGCCATCGGCGTTGGTTTCGAGCTGGCGCGCGTCGAATCAATCCACCCGGAAGCCCACGACATGCGGCTCGACGCGATCGTCACCGAAACCGGCGTACAGCAGACACGACCAATCCGCGTCCGCTAGTTTTTTCGATGAGTCCGATGCTCGGCGGCATGCTCCCCGCGATTTGTAGGAGCGCATAGTTTCACTGGGCGATCACAGCGCCGGAACATCCACCGCCGTTCGCGCAGAGAATCTGCGCTCCTACCCGCGCCACTTCCGCCCGTGAAGCCTTTTTCTATAGAGATGAGCGCTCGCGCTGAAGAGCTCAGTGCACTTTCGCGTGCGAGCCGTGCTGCGCCATGCGGCCGCCTTGCACCCAGGCGTTACCCTGGTTCGGCTCGATGTTGATGATGCGGTGCGGCGTGCCGTCCATCACGACCGAGACGGCGGCGGCGATCGCCGCCATGTCTTCGAGTGGCGGCTGGGCCGTGGCCGGCTTGGGCGACTCGGCCTTTCTTTCGGCCGGCTTGGCAGCTTTCGGCGCATGCGTCTTGTGGCCGCCGAACAGGTCGGCTGCTTTGTTCAAGAGCGGGAACAGCGACAGGACGAAACCGATGCCGCTGATAATCAGGAAACTGAGGAAGAAGTCGATGGCGCTGAGGATGACAGCGCCCTGGAAGGTATCGGGGACAATCGCATTCATGGTCATCTCGCCGCAACGAAGTTAGTCAGGCTGTGCGTTGTTTTCATGTTCAGCCCCCCACGCCCAGGAGCGCCAGCAGGATGCCGCCCGAGATCGCCGTACCGAAGACGCCGGCCAGGTTCGGACCCATCGCGTGGTAGATCAGCAGGTTCTTCGGGTTGGCCTCGTAGGCGACGATGTGCGAGACGCGCGCGGCGATCGGCACCGACGCGATGCCGGCCGAACCGATCAGCGGGTTGATCTTTTCCTTGAGGAAGAGGTTCATGATCTTCGCCGTCACGACACCGGAGCCGGTGCCGAAGAGGAAGGCGATCAGGCCGAGGACGACGATTTCCAGCGTCTGCACGGTGAGGAACTTGTCGGCCGCCATCGTCGAGCCGATGGCCACGGTCAGGATGATGATGATCACGTTCATCAGGCCCCCCGCCGCCGTCTTCGACAGGCGCGAGGTGACACCACATTCCTTGAGCAGGTTGCCGAGCATCAACATGGTGATGAGCGGCGCCACCGGCGGAAAGAAGAGATTCACGATGATGGCGATGACCAGCGGGAAGGCGATCTTCTCAACCTTCGACACCTTGCGCACTTCAGCCATGCTGATATTGCGTTCGGCTTTGGTCGTCAGCGCCTTCATCACCGGCGGCTGGATCATCGGCATCAGCGCCATGTACGAGTAAGCGGCGACCGAGATCGGGCCGAGCAGGTGTGGCGCCAGCTTGACGGCGACGAAGATGGCCATCGGGCCATCGGCACCGCCGATGATGCCGATCGCACCGGCTTCGGAAAGCGTGAAGCCGAGTAGTTTGGCGAGCAGCAGCGCGACAAAGATGCCGAGGTGGGCACCGGCACCGAGGATGACGAGGCGCGGGTTGGCGATCATCGGGCCGAAGTCGGTCATCGCGCCGACGCCGAGGAAGATCAGCGGCGGGATGATCAGTTTTTCCACGCCCATGTAGGCGAAGTGGAAGAGTCCGCCTTCCTTCACCGCGTAGAGCAGCGCGGAAATCGCCGGGCCGCCGGGCACATCGGGCGGTCCCGGCACGTTGGCGACGATGCACGAGAAACCGATGCCGATCAGCAGCAGCGGTTCGTAGTGTTTGATGATGGCGAGGTAGATCATGATGATGCCGATGATGATCATCAGGAGATTACCCAGCGTGAAGTTGACGGCGCCGGTCTGGTCGAGCAGCGCCTGCAGGAACATCATGATTTGGTCTAGCAAAAGGCACCTTCCTTGGCCATCGCCCGGCACATTGCGCGGGCATCCGGTCCGGTTGTTTCGGCTTGAGGAACGATCGGTTGGAAACCGTCGGCCAGAATACGGAAAGCGTTTTCCCGAAGAACTAGGGCTAGCCCTAGTTTTCCGTGCAGCGACGACATTGAGCGGCAAACAGGCATCTGTCGGAACCAGCGGCCGTATAGAATCCGCGGATCACGTGCCCGAAAAGCCGCCGTCGCATGCCTCCAACTTTCATTTCTTCCTCTCCCGCCGCATCGGGCTTCGTCCGTTGGGCGACGGCCCATCCGTCAGCGACCTTTGCGCTGTCTTTCGGTCTCGTGGTGTTGATCGCCGCGCTCGACTACGCGACCGGCTATGCCTGGCGCTTCGCCATCCTGTATCTGATCCCGGTCGCGCTGGCCACCTGGGTTGGTGGCGCGCGCGCGGGTCTGGTCATCGCCGTACTCAGCAGCGTCTCCTGGTTACTGAGCTTCCAGGCCATCCATCCGTACAACGGGAACGTTCCGTTCTACTGGGAAGGCATCTCGATGCTGCTGATCAACGTCACCCTCGCCTTGCTGCTGGCACGACTTCGTCAGGCGCTATCACTGGCCGACGAGCGCTTTCGCCGGGTACTGGAAGAAATCCACACGGCGGTCTACGCGATCGACGAAAAGTCCGGCCAACTGCTCTACGCCAATCCCTCGCTGGCGAAGCTGCTTGATGCCGACCCGGAATCGCTGAGCGCGGAAACGCTGGTCAGCCGCTTCGGCGAACCGCCGCGAACGCCGCTGAGCGCTGCGCAGGCGAGCTTTGCCTCGACCTTCCAGACGAAGGAACTGCGCGATCCGCTTGACGGCCGCTGGTACCAGATTCAGTCCGGGCTCATTCCCTGGAAGAGCGGGCACCCGATCCGGCTGCAGGTGATCACCGATATTTCGGATCAGAAGCAGGCGCTATCGCTGCGCCGGCAGCATCAGGAGATCCAGCGCCAGACCACGCGTCTGGCCGAACTCACCGAGGTCGCCTCGTCACTGGCGCACGAACTCAATCAGCCGCTGATGGCGATCACCAGCTACAGCGACGCCTGCCTGCGCCTGCTCGAAAATCCAAGCGCCGAGCGCTCGGAACTGGTGACGGCGATGCAAAAGAGTCGCGACCAGGCGGTGCGCGCCGGCCGCATCATCGCCCGCATCCGCAGCTTCATCCGCAGCCGGCGCCCGGAACCGAGCCGCTTCGACATGAACGAACTATTGCTCGAATCGATCGAATTGCTCGAAGTGGCGCGCGACGAACACGCCATTCGCACCGAATTGCGCCTGACGCCCGATCCGCTGACCGCGTATGCCGACCGCACGCTGATGGCGCAGGTCATTCACAACCTGATGCAGAACGCGATCGACGCGATGCGGACGATCCCGGTCGACCAACGGCGGCTGACCATCACCACGGACCACGAGGCCGACGGCGCGATCGTGCTGACCGTCGCCGACGGCGGCCCCGGAATCCCCGACTACCTCGCCGAAAACGCCTACGTCGCACTCTTTTCGACCAAGGAAAAGGGGCTCGGCCTTGGCCTGTCGATCTGCCGTTCGGTGATCGAAGCGCACGGCGGCCGCATCTGGCACGAAACCAATCCCGCCGGCGGTTGCAACTTTCACGTCCGGTTACCGGCGGAAATCACGGAAGACCCGAAATGATAGTCACCGACAGCGCTCACCAACCGACCGTCTTCATCGTCGACGACGACGACGCGGTATGCGACGCCCTCGGCATGTTGCTGCGCGCCTCCGGCATGCGCGTCGAAACCTTCAACTCGGCGCAGGCCTTTCTCAACATCTACCGGCCGCAACGCACCGGCTGCCTGTTGCTCGACATCCGCATGCCGGGCATGAGCGGGTTGGACCTGCAGGACGAACTGCACAAGCGACGCTACGCGATCCCGATCGTCTTCCTCACCGGACACGGCGACGTGCCGCTCGCCGTGCGCGCGCTCAAGCGCGGTGCCGCCGATTTCATCGAGAAGCCGCACGAGGAGGAACGCCTAGTGCTGGCCGTCGCCAACGCGCTGCACAGCGATGCCGCGCAGCGCCGCGAGCAATGGAAACTGGCGCCGTCGGGCACGATCAACGGCGACCTCAGCGCGCGCCTGGCAACGCTGTCCGATCGAGAACGCGAAGTGATGGAACACATGCTCGCCGGCAAGCTGACGCGCCAGATCGCCGAAACGCTGTGCATCAGCGTGAAGACCGTCGAGTTTCACCGCGCACGCATCCGGGAAAAACTCGGCGCCGTGTCGCAGGCGCATCTGCTGAGTCTGTTCATCAGCGGCGAAGGAATGCCGCCGTCGGGTGGGTGAGGATGGAATGTTCAAAGGCTGTGTTCCGCGCCTGACACGCGGGCGTACTTTCTTTTGCTTCGCCAAAAGAAAGTAGCCAAAGAAAAGGCGACCCCGGGCCGACGCCCCGCCTGCGGCGGGGTTCCCTGCGCTACTCGTACGGCCGGGCGGCTGCGGAACTCGGGCCTTTGGCCCTCAGACAGTCCTCGCCGACTGCCCCCGGCCGTACTCCGTTGCTCGGCGTCGTCCAAAGGGGACCAACACCGAGCGGAGTTTGATGCGCGTGGCGCTTGCTGTCCGCTTGGTTGTCAATCTGCCCTTTGCGGCTGAGCAGCGCAGAGCACCCGGCGTAGCCGGGCGACGCATTGGGCGCGCCTTCTTTTTGGCTACTTTTTCTTGGCAAGACAAGAAAAAGTATGCCCGCGCGTCAGGCGCGGAACACAGCGCCTCAGAACTCCCTCCCAAGGCAGTCACCCGAACTAATCGTTAGCCCGCTCACGCAGAAAAACCTCCATCTGCTCGGCCGGCATCGGACGCGCCAGCCAGTAACCCTGAATTTCGTCGCAGTGGAAGATACGCAGAAGATTCGCCAACTCCTCGGTTTCAACGCCCTCGGCGATCGTCTTCAGCTTCAGGCTGTGCGCCATCTGGATGATGGCGCGCACGATCGCCGCGTCGTCGGGATCGGACACCAGGTCGCGCACGAAGGATTGGTCGATTTTCAGCTTGTCGACGGCGAAGCGCTTGAGGTAGGTGAGGCTCGAATAGCCGGTGCCGAAATCGTCCATCGACAGCTTGATGCCGAGCGACTTCAAGCGGCGCACGGTGTCGAGCGTCGCTTCGGCGTCCTGGATCAGGATCGACTCGGTGAGTTCGAGTTCCAGCCACTGCGAATCGAGGTCGGAGAGCACCAGCGCATTGATCACGGTGTTGACGAGTTCCGGCCGCTTGAACTGCACTGCCGAGAGATTGACGGCGACGACGATCGGCGGCAAGCCGGCGTCCTGCCAGGCGCGCGCCTGACGACAGGCTTCGTTGAGCACCCAGGCGCCGATCGGCACGATCAGCCCGGAATCTTCGGCCACGGGGATGAAACGCGCCGGCGAGATCAGGCCGTTCTCCGGGCTGTTCCAGCGGATCAGCGCCTCGACGCCGATGATCCGCCCGTCGCCGAGATCCATCTGCGGCTGGTAATGCAGGACGAATTCCTTGTTCTCGAGCGCCCGGCGCAGATTGGTTTCCAGCGACAGGTGTTCGACGACCTGCCGGTTCATCTGCTCGGTGAAGAAGCGGTGACTGTTCCGTCCCGCTTCCTTGGCGTGGTACATCGCCGTGTCGGCCTTCTGCAGCAGCGTATCGAAGTCACTGCCGTCGTCGGGGTAGATGGCGATACCGATCGAGAACGAGGTGTTGAGCGTATGCGTTCCGAGCACGATCGGATCGGCCATGCGCTGGTGGATCTTGTCCGCGACGCGCGCGATCGCCTCGCCGTCGCGCACATCGTTCAGGAGGACGATGAACTCGTCGCCGCCCTGCCGGCTGATCGTGT
>JAGNOM010000278.1 GCA_017990155.1 Propionivibrio sp.
TGGTGCGAGATATCGAGCGGCTTTTCGAGCGGCAGCAGCAGTTCATGCAAGGCATCAGCCAGCGCCTTCTGGATGCCTTCCGGCGTCTCGATCTTGTCGCGCTTGGCGCGCAGCTTCAGTTCGCTGAGCAGGTGCAGGGTGGCGTCCATGCCGACGTCGCTGGTCAGCAGCAAGGTTTCGAGTTCTTCGAGCAGTTCGTCGTCGACCTTGCCACGCGAGAAGATCGACTTGAGCTTGCCGCCGAACTGCGCGCGAGTGCGCGCGAGGCCGGCTTTCAGTCGCTCGCGCCAGGAAGGTTCGTGCGTACCGGCGGTCGGGGCGGCTTCTTGCGCGCCGGTGGATTTCTTGAGGAAACCAAACATGGGGTGTCTTGTCTTTCGGGGGTTCGGAGAAGGAGGCGGCGGGACAGAGTAAGATGCCGTCGCCGTGAAACCGAGTGCCCGATTTTAACAGAAGCCCATTGCCCCCATGCCCTTCAAGAAACGATTCGTCCGCCTGCCTGCTGCACTGATTTTCCTGCTGGCGCCGGTATTTGCTCAAGCCAATCCGTTCGAGCACACGCTCGCCAACGGGCTGCGCGTCATCGTCAAGGAAGACCGCCGGGCGCCGACGGCCGCGCACATGGTCTGGTATCGCGCCGGTGGCATGGACGAGACGAGCGGAACAACCGGCGTTGCGCACGTGCTGGAGCACATGATGTTCAAGGGAACGCCCCGCACCGGCGCTGGCGAATTCAGCCGCCTGGTCGCCGCCGCCGGTGGTCGCGACAACGCTTTTACGAGCAAGGATTACACCGCCTATTTCCAGCAGGTGCCGAAACAGAAGCTGGCGCAGATGATGCAGCTCGAAGCCGATCGCATGCGTCACCTCAATCTCGATCCCAGGGAGTTTGCGCAGGAGATCAAGGTCGTCATGGAGGAACGGCGCCAGCGTACCGACGATAGTCCGCATGCGCGTCTCGGCGAGCAGATGGCTGCGGTTGCCTTCCAGGCGCATCCCTACCGCGTCCCGGTCATCGGCTGGATGAACGATCTGGAGAACATGACGGTGCAGGACGCGCGCGACTGGTATCAGCGCTGGTATGTCCCGAACAACGCCTATGTCGTGGTCGTCGGTGACGTCGATCATCAGGAAGTCTTCAAGCTGGCGCAGAAGACCTACGGTCGTGTGTCGGCGCGCGCGTTGCCGCTGCGCAAGGTCGCGGTCGAACCGGAACAGGCCGGGATTCGCCGCGTGATGCTGCGGGCGGAAGCCGAGCTGCCGGTGGTGGTGATGGCCTACAAGGTGCCGGTGCTGCGCGATGTCGAAAACGACGTCGATCCGTACGCGCTTGAAATGCTTGCCGCGATTCTCGACGGGCACGATGCGGCGCGTTTCACCAAGAGCCTGATTCGCGAACAGTTGCTCGCCGTTTCTGCCGGTGCGTCCTACGACTCGATGTCGCGCGGCCCCGGTCTTTTCTATCTGGACGGTGCACCGAGCAAGGGCCGGACGCGTGCCGATCTCGAGGCCGGGTTTCGCGCCGAGATCGCGCGGGTCGTGCAGGATGGTGTGGCGCCCGACGAACTGGCGCGCGCCCGGGCGCAACTCGTCGCCGGACAGGTGTACAAGCTCGATTCGATGTTCGCGCAGGCCATGGAGATCGGGCAGCTTGAGGCCGTTGGAATTACGTACCGCCAAAGCAAGCGGATCGTCGAGAAACTGCAGGGCGTGACGGCTGAGCAGGTCCAGACGGTCGCGCGGAAGTATTTCGTCGACGAGCGCCTGACCGTCGCGGAACTTGATCCGCTGCCCGCTTCGGCAACCGCGTTGGAGGGCGTGCAATGACGACGTTTGCGATCAAGCTGCGCCACGTCGTTCTGCTGCTATGGCTCGGTCTGTATGCGCAATGGGTTGGCGCCGCGCCGAACATCGAACACTGGCTTGCGCCGTCCGGCGCACGGGTCTTCTTCGTCGAAAACCACGATTTGCCGATGCTCGACGTGCAGATCGATTTTGACGCCGGCAGCGTGCGCGATCCCGAAGCCAAGCCGGGTGTCGCATCGTTGACGAGCGGCCTGCTCGATCTCGGCGTGCAGGACATGGATGAAACGCAGATCGCCAACCGGCTCGCCGATCTGGGCGCGATGCTTTCGGGCGGGGCCGACGTCGATCGCGCTTCGCTGCGGTTGCGGACGCTTTCGGCCGACGCCAACCGGCTTCCGGCGCTGGCGCTGATGTGCTCTGTGCTCGTGTCGCCGCAGTTCCCGGCCGAGGTCTTCGCGCGCGAACAAGCACGGACGATCGCCGCCCTGAAAGAGGCGTCGATCCGGCCGGAAAACATCGCCGCCAAGGCGTTCTGGAATCTGATGTACCCCGCGCATCCGTATGGATGGGATGTTTCGCCGGAGTCGGTGGCGTCGATCACACGGGACGATCTGGTCGAATTCCATCAGCAGCACTACACCGCCAAACGCGCGTCGGTGACCGTGGTCGGCGACGTCTCGCGCGAGCAGGCCGAGATCCTAGTGCAGGACCTCACAGCGGATCTGCCGTTGGGCGCGGCTGGCGAACCCGATGTTCCGCAGGCCAGGCCTCTGACCGCGCCGATTGAGCAGCGCATTGCGCATCCGGCCACCCAGGCGCATGTGCTGCTCGGCCTGCCGGCCATCAAGCGCGGTGATCCGGACTTTTTTCCGCTGGTCGTCGGCAACTACACGCTTGGCGGCGGCGGTTTCGTCTCGCGCCTGATGAAGGAGGTGCGCGAGAAGCGGGGGCTGGCCTACAGCGTTAGCAGTCACTTCATGCCTTTGTCGTTGCAGGGGCCGTTTCAAATCAGCCTGCAGACCAAGAAGGCGCAGGCCGACGAAGCGCTGGGTGTCGTGCGCGACGTTCTGCGGCGCTTTGTCGCCGAGGGGCCGAGCGACGCCGAACTGCGCGCCGCGAAGCAGAATCTGGTCGGCAGCTTTCCGCTGCGCCTCGACAGCAACGGCAAAATCCTCGACAACGTGGCGCTGATCGGATTTCACGGACTGCCGCTCGACTATCTGGATCGCTACGCGGAAAACGTCGAGAAAGTCACGGTCGCCGAGATCAAGGCAGCCTTTGCGCGCCACGTCTCGCCGGGTCGGATGGTGACCGTCGTCGTTGGCGGTGAGCAGTAGTGCGGCGCAAGTTTCGCTTGATTGTCGCCGCGTCGTTGTGGTTAAGTCCCCGAATTCATCTTTTCGCGATTTTTTCTTGAATACAGTACGCATCATTGGCGGTGAATGGCGGCGGCGGGTCTTGCGTTTCCCCGATGCAGAGGGTTTGCGGCCAACGCCGGATCGTGTCCGCGAAACCGTGTTCAACTGGCTCGGGCAGGAACTGGACGGCCTGACCTGCCTCGATCTCTTTGCCGGAAGCGGAGCGCTCGGCTTCGAAGCCGCATCGCGCGGTGCGGCAAAGGTGGTGATGGTCGAGCAATCGGCCAAAGCGCTCGCTGCGCTCGAAGAGAACGCGCGTTTGCTTGAGGCCGGCGGACGTTTGCAGATTGTCCGCGCGGATGCTGTAAAATTCGCCTCCTCGCTGTGCGCGGCCGGCTCCCGATTCGATGTGCTGTTTCTCGATCCACCGTACAAGCAGGGATGGATTGAGCGCCTGGCGCCGGTGATACCGCAACTGCTGGTCGACGACGGCGCGCTCTATCTTGAGGCAGAACACCGCCTGGACGGCTGCGGCGACTGGAGAACGGTGCGCAGCGGCCGTGCCGGACAGGTCTATTATCATTTGATGCGAAGAGGGGAATGCGATGGCGCTTAACAAGCGTGTGGCCATCTATGCCGGAACGTTCGATCCGATGACGCTTGGTCACGAGGATCTCGTGCGGCGCTCGGTCAATCTCTTCGACCACGTCATTGTCGGCATCGCGGCGAGTCTCGCCAAACGACCGTTCTTCTCGCTGCAAGAGCGGGTCGAGATGGCGAAAGAGGTGCTGGCCCCGTATCCCAACGCCGAAGTCTGCAGCTTTGACGGCTTGCTGATGGATTTTCTGCATGATCGCGGTGCCAAGGTCATTCTGCGCGGCCTGCGCGCGGCGTCCGATTTCGAGTACGAGTTCCAGATGGCCGGAATGAATCGGAATCTGTATCCGGAGGTCGAAACCGTGTTTCTGACGCCCAGCGAACAGTACATGTTCATCTCGGCGACGATGGTGCGCGAGATCGCGATCCTTGGGGGCGATGTGGGCAAGTTCGTGCAGCCGGCGATTACCGAGCGGTTGCGGAAAAAAGTAGCTGAAAAATCTTTAATGATCTGAAGGAAAAGTAGCCATGGCACTGATAATTACCGACGAATGCATCAATTGCGACGTGTGCGAGCCG
>JAGNOM010000279.1 GCA_017990155.1 Propionivibrio sp.
AGGGCATGGTCCTGGCCGATGGCACCGCAGCCGATTACGCCGATTCTCAGAGTCATGATTTCGTTCCTTTACGTTTCAGTTTTGGCATTACGCGTCAAACACAAGGCGCAGCCGTCCCCTGCCCGGTTCTCCGCTCTCTCCGGAGGGCCGGAACGGCTCCACACAATTTCTCTGTTCTTTGGCTTCTCCGCGAAAAGCGCTTTGGAAATTCACACCGCAACACGGGCTGAATCCTTGATTCCCCGCCTGGTGCTGCTGAGCATTCGTGATGGCGTTGCTACCGACCACTCCTGATGGGCCTGCTCACTGCCCCATCAGGAGCCAGTCGATCGCCTACCGAACTCCGGTATGACGCGGAATGGTCAAGCTTTTTGAATCGGAAAATTACTTCATGTACTTATCGACGTTTTCAGCAACGATCGATTCAAACGGGATCAGCATTTCCTTCGGTGCCGGCTTGCCGCTCATGATGGTCTTGATGACGGTGTAGGCACCTTCGGCCTGGCCCTTGGCGTTTTGGAAAATCGACTGGGCCATTTCGCCGTCCTTGATCGCCTTGAGTGCATCGCCCGTACCATCGATACCGGAGATCATCACGCCCTTGAGACGGTTCGAGGTTTTCAAGGCTTGCAATGCGCCGAGCGCCATCTGGTCATTCGCCGCGATGATGGCGTCGAACTGCTTGAAGCTCTGTACCCAGTCTTCGGTCACTTTCATACCTTCGGCGCGGTCGTAGTTGCCGGTCAGGTTGGCCAGCACTTTCACGTCAGGACGCTTGTCGAGGCAAACTTCGGTGAAGCCCTGGAGACGCTCCTTGGAGTGGTAGAGACCTGGCGTGCCCTGGAGGTACAGGATCTTGGCGTCCTTCGGCAGCTTGGCCTTCATGAACTCGCCTTGCAGACGTCCCGCATCGATGTTCTTCGAACCCACGAAGGTGTAGTTGCCACCCGCCGATTCGATACCGAGGGCGATGACCGGAATGCCGGCCGCATTGGCCTTCTCGACACCGGGAACGATCCCTTGGTAGTCAACCGGAACGACGATGATGGCATTCACTTTCTGTGAGATGTAGTTATCGATCTGGTCGAGCTGCTTGCTGATGTCGCCGTTGGCGTCGGTGAAGCGGACGTCAATGTTCGGATCGGCTTTCGCGGCGTTGATGAAAGCCGTCTTGCGACTCATCGTAAAGACATCGGTGTCGGCCAGATTCGTATAGCCAACAACGAACTTGGCGGCCATTGCGCTACCCGGCAGGATGGACAGGGCTACTGCGCACGTCATGATCAAGCTGGTAAGTTTTTTCATCATTGAATCCTCATCTGTGGGTTCCGCCGTTCAAGGCGTGGATAAAACATGTTGTTTTGACTACCCGTGCTTCCTCAACATGAAACTCTTGGTCGATCTTTTCTGTGTTTGATGGCGCCCTCCATTCGATTGCAGCGGTTGATCCCTTCTTGTGGTTACGCTTTCTTCTTTGTTCTGGCCGTTTTGGTCTTGACGTCGAGGATGACCGCGACGGCGATGATCAGCCCCTTGATGATCTGCTGCCAGTACGAGCTAACGTTGAGCAGGTTCAGGATGTTGTTGATGACGCCGATGATCAGCGCGCCGATGATCGTCCCGGTGATAGTGCCGGTGCCGCCCATCAGGCTGGTGCCGCCAACCACGACCGCCGTGATGGCGTCGAACTCGTAGGCCAAGCCACCGGCCGGCTGGCCGGAGTTGATGCGCGACATATAGACGATGCCGGCGACAGCGCAGAGCAGACCGTTGAAGATGAAAGCCTTGACGACGACTCGATCGGCATTGATCCCGGACGCCAAAGCGGCTTTCTGGTTGCCGCCCACGGCATAGACGTAGCGCCCGAACTTGGTTTTGTTGAGCAAGACCCATGAGATGCCGATGACGAACAACAGGATCAGAACCGAGACCGGAATGATGCCGAGCGAGCCCTGGCCGATGATCTTGAAGTCGCCGAGGTTGGTCACGGGAACGCCGCCGGTGTAGAGCAGCACCGCCCCGCGCGCCACCGTCGTCATGGCCAACGTCATGATGAATGCCGGGATGCGGAAGTAGGTCACGACAAAGCCATTGATCAGGCCGGTCAGCATGCCCAGTCCAAGCCCGGCAGCGATAGCCAGCGGCAGGCTCTGAGTCATCGACATGACACTGGCGGCGACCGTGCCGGTCAGCGCCAGCACCGAGCCGAGCGAAACGTCGATGTGCCCGAGAATGATGATGAAGGTGACGCCGCAGGCCAGCAGGCTGACCACGACGACCTGACGCAGTACGTTGGTCAGGTTGCCTTCGGTCAGGAAGGTCGGACTGACGATTGAGGCCAGCGTAAAGATGCCGACGAAGATCAGGATGGTGCCGAAGCGGCGGTAGATCTCGGCAAAGCCCATGCCCCGGATTTTCTGGAACATGGATTTGTCGGCGACCTGCGTTGTTTGTGCCAAGCTGTTCATTGGTTTCCTCCCGTGGCCAAAGCCATGATGTTTTCCTGTGAAGCGTCCTTGCGGTCGATCTCGCCGCGCACGACGCCTTCGTGCATGACGATGACTCGATCGCTCATCCCCAGAATCTCCGGGAGTTCGGACGAGATCATGATGATGGCCAGCCCCTGCTGCGCGAACTGGGTCATCAGTTTGTGAATTTCGGATTTCGATCCGACGTCGATACCGCGTGTCGGCTCGTCAAGGATCAGCACCTTCAGGTCGCCGAGCAGCCATTTGGCGATGACGATCTTCTGTTGGTTGCCGCCGCTCAAATTGCCGGCGGCGGTCATCAGGCTCGGCGTCTTGATCCGCAGCATCTCGCGCATGCGCATGCCCTCTGCCTGCTCCTTGCCGGAATCAAGCAGCAGATTCGGCGCGAACTTCTTGAGGTTGGCGAGCGAGATGTTCTCCTTGACCGAACGGCACAACACCAGCCCTTCGGCCTTGCGATCTTCGGAGACCATGGCGATGCCGTTCTTGATCGCATCCGATGACGTCCTGAGCTTGATTAGTTTTCCGTCGAGACGGATCTCACCTTCGTCGATCGGATCGAGCCCGAAGATGGCGCGCGCCACTTCGGTTCGGCCGGCACCAACCAGGCCCGAAAGCCCAAGGATCTCGCCCTTGCGGACCGAGAAGCTGACGTTCTTGAACACACCGTCGCGCGTCACGTTCTTCAGTTCGAGGACAACGTCGCCAATCTCGGCGTGCTCCTTGGGGAAGATGTTCGAGATCGTGCGGCCGACCATCAGCGAGATCAGCTTGTTCTCGTCGTAGGCGCTGGCGACATTCGAATCGACGTACTGGCCGTCGCGGATGATGGTGATGTCGTCGGCGATCTGGAAGATCTCGTCCATCTTGTGCGTGATGTAGATGATCGCGACGCCGTTCTTCTTGAGATCGTCGATCTGCTTGAACAGCATGGCGACTTCGGTATCGCTGATGGCCGAGGTCGGCTCGTCCATGATGATCAGCGAGGCCTTGCGCGAGATCGCCTTGGTGATCTCGATCAGTTGCATCGCAGCGATCGAGAGTTCGCGCATCTGCATACGCGGGTTGTACTTGAGCCCGAGTTTGTCGAGCAGTTGCTGGGTTTCGTCGTACATCCGGTTGAAATCGACGAAGGTCTTGAATGGCGACAGGAACGGATTGCCTTCGACGACCGGTTCGCGGCCAAGGTAGATATTCTCGGCGATGGTCATGTCGAGGACCGGACTTAGCTCCTGGTGAATCATGGAGATGCCCATTTCGAGCGCGGCCTTGGTGTCCTGGTTGTCGAGCTGGTGGCCTTTGAAGTAGATCTCGCCCGAGTCGATCTGATGCTCGCCACTGAGCACCTTCATTAGCGTCGACTTGCCCGCGCCGTTTTCGCCGACCAGAACATGGACGGAGCCCTCCTTTACCTTCAGGCTCACTTTGTCCAGTGCGAGAACGCCTGGGAATGACTTGGTGATGCCGCGCATTTCCAGTACGTAGTTGCCTTGCCCGCCGCTAGTTTGCTTATCGTGCATAGAAACTGTCGCCCCCATCCATTCGTTGTTACCGCTTCCCGTTTCGACTCGGATTGCCGCTGTCCTGGCTTGGCAGCATTCCTCGCCACGTCATCTCCCGATGCACAACAACCGGGCGCTCAGGCGCCTCTTATGACTCACGCAAACCAGCAAACGACTCATTTAGCTCTTTGTGAGTCAATAACAACTGAGCCAACACTTCGTATTGAAGCAAATACAAAACAGAAAATCAATACCGAAACACGTATTTTTTTAGAAATTAAATTCTTTTTACGCCAATAAACCCGTCCAATGAATCATTTGAAAACAATAACCGAACAGGTTCAAAC
>JAGNOM010000280.1 GCA_017990155.1 Propionivibrio sp.
GCGCGCCGGAATACTGGCAGTGGTGGGGTTCGTTCTTCTCCGCGCTGGAGCCGATTCCGTTCTTCGCGATGACCGTCTTCGCCTTCAACATGGTCAATCGCCGGCGCCGCGAGCACCCGAACAAGGCCGCCGTGCTCTGGGCCTTGGGAACAGGTGTCATGGCCTTCCTCGGCGCTGGCGTCTGGGGCTTCCTGCACACGCTCGCACCGGTGAATTACTACACGCACGGCACGCAGATCACCGCGGCGCACGGTCACATGGCGTTCTACGGCGCCTACGTGATGGTCAACCTGACGATGATCTCCTATGCCATGCCCTTGCTGCGCGGCCGAGCCGCCAACAGCAACAAGTCGCAAGTGGTGGAAATGTGGTCGTTCTGGCTGATGACGGTGGCGATGGTCTTCATCACCCTCTTCCTCACCGCTGCCGGCATCCTGCAGGTATGGCTGCAACGCGTTTCCGAGAACCCGATGCCCTTCATGGTCGTGCAGGATCAGGTCAGCCTGTTCTACTGGATGCGTGAATGGTCCGGCGTGGTGTTCCTGATCGGGCTGATCTGCTACATTGTCAGCTTCTTTGTCGGCGGCGAGAAGAAGGCCGCCTGACAATTACGGACTCGTTAGTGGTATTGGCGCCCGCCGCAAGACGGGCGCCATTTTTTTGTCAGCGCATCATCACCGCATCGGGCTCGACAGGCTCGATGGCCTCGCGAATGATCGCCGCCAAGCGACGAACGCCCGGCCCAGCGAAATCGGGATCGGCGAGCACCAGATAGAGCGGCACCGAGCGCTCGCCGCCCTCGCGCAAGGGCAGCGGCTTGAGCAGCCCGGCGTCGAGTTCCTCGCGAATGTGTTCGTTCGGCAGCCAGGCAAAGCCGTAGCCCGTGCTGACCGCCTGGATCGAACTGCCGATATTGCTCACCGTCCAGCGCTGGTCGACTTCCACCGAAACCGCATTGCGATCGCGCTTGGCGCCGGTGTCGCGCACGACGATGTGCCGGTGTGCGCGCAGATCGCGCTGCGTGACCTCGCGCCCGAGCCGATGCAAGGGATGATCGGCGTGCGCGACGGCGGAGACCTGCGCGTGCGTCAGCAGGTTGCCAAGGAAACCGGGCGGAATCTGCGGCGTGATCGCCAGATCGGCCTGCCCCTTGAGCAGCGCCTCGGGCGTCCCGCCGAGCACCGACTCGATCAGCTCGACGCGCGTGCGCGGGCTCTCTTCGCCAAAGCGCGCGAGGCACCCGAAGAGGCGCCGCGCGGGGAAAAGCACCTCGGCCGCGAGATGGATTTCAGCCTCCCAGCCGGCAGACAAGGTATGTGCGGCCCGTTCGAGATCGCTCGCCTCACCCACAAGCGCCAGCGCGCGCCGGTAGAGCATCTGCCCGGTCGCCGTCAGGATCGCCTTGCGGCCCTGGATTTCAAAAGCTTTCAGGTCAAGCTGGGATTCGATCTTCTGCACCGCGTAGGTCACGGCCGACTGGCTCTTGTGCAGCGCTTCCGCTGCCTGCGCGTAGCCACCGGCATCGACGACCGCGATCAGGGCGCGCCATTGGTCCAGCGAAATCGTCGGGGCGTTTGACATATCCAATTACCTGATAATAAGAAGCTGAATATTGATCTTTTTTATCGACCCCGTAAATTGTTTAATACACCCATACCAACCACGGAGGTGTGCCATGAAAACCCTGTTGCAACTCAATACCAGCCTTTTCGCCGCCGGCGGACAATCGAGCCAGCTCGCCGACAAGTTCGTCGCCACCTGGAAAGCCAACAACGACGACGCGAACGTGATCGTTCGCGACCTCGCCAGCAACCCGCTGCCGCATCTCGACGCCGAGCACTTCCTCGCCTACATCGCGCAACCGGCCGATCGTTCCGCACGCCAGCAGGAACTGGCGTCGGCTGCCGACGCGTTGATCGACGAGATCAAGTCGGCCGACGTCATCGTCCTCGGACTGCCGATGTACAACTTCGGCGCGCCCTCGACGCTGAAAGCCTACTTCGACCGCATCGCCCGCGCCGGCGTCACTTTCCGCTACACCGCCAGCGGCCCGGAAGGATTGCTCACCGGCAAGAAGGCCTACATTTTCGCCACGCGCGGCGGCCTCTACGCCGGCACGCCGCTCGACAGTCAGACAACTTACGTGCGCGACTTCCTCGGCTTCCTCGGCATCACCGACGTTGAGTTCATCTACGCCGAAGGGCTGAACATGGGCGAGGAAAGCAAGCAGGCCGCACTCGCCAAGGCGCGGGGCCAGCTGGAAGAACTGGCTGCCTGAGTCACTCACTCGCTCACGCGCACCCACATCAAGGAGTCATCATGAGCATCCGCACGCTGCAACACGTCATCCCCTCGCAACCGACTTCGGACGGCGCCGGCGTCAAGCTCCGGCGCAGCCTGGGGCAACGTTCGGGCGTTCGTCTCGACCCCTTCCTGATGCTCGACGAGTTCTCGTCCTACGACGCCGACGACTACATCGCAGGCTTTCCGAGCCATCCCCACCGCGGCTTCGAGACAGTCACCTACATGCTCGACGGCCACATGTTGCACGAAGACCATCTCGGTAATCGCGGCGACCTGCTCTCTGGCGGCGCACAATGGATGACTGCCGGGCGCGGCATCATCCACTCCGAAATGCCGCAGCAAGTAAGCGGTCGCTTACGCGGATTCCAGCTCTGGCTCAACCTGCCGGCCAGGGAAAAGATGAAACCGGCGCACTACCGCGACATCCAGCCGGATGAAATCCCGACCGTCGAACTCGCTGATGGCGTCACGGCACGTGTCATCGCCGGAGAACTCGTTGCCGAAGAAAACAAAGTGCGCGGCCCGATCCACGGGCTGAGCACCGAACCGCTCTATTTCGACGTGCGCCTGCCCGCGGGTGCGAGCTTCTCGCACGCGGTACCGGAAGGTCACACCGTGTTTGTCTACAGCTACGAAGGCCAGCTCACGATCGGCCAGTCCGACTCGGCGCGACCGCTCGGCACGCACAGCGCGGGCGCTCTGATCGGCGGCGACGCAGTTCGGGTGACCGCCGTCGATGGCCCGGCCGCGTTCCTGCTGCTCGCGGCAAAGCCGATCGGCGAACCGGTCGTTCAGTACGGGCCCTTCGTGATGAATACGCGCGAAGAAATCGAGCAGGCGATCAACGATTACCAGAACGGCACGCTGGCCTGATCCGGGCCGTGGGGGCTAATACGGCCGCTTTTCGCCCTCGGGCCGCGTCTTGAAGCGGCGGTGCACCCAGTAGTACTGTTCGGGCATCGTACGGATGGCCGATTCGATCCAGCGGTTCATCAGCGCCGTATCGGCTTCCGCATCGTCGGTCGGATAGTTTTCCCAGGCATCGCCAATCTCGACGACGTAGCCCTCCCCGCCGGGAAGCATGCGTGTCACACAGGGAAGAACCTTGGCCCGCGCCGCGCGCGACAGTCGCGAAAGCCCGGTAATCGTCGCCGTCTGGTTGCCGAAGAACGGCACGAAAATGGAGCCTTGGCGACGCGCGTTGAGATCGGGAAGGTAGTAGAAGGGGCGGCCGTCCTTCATCGCGCGAACCGTCGCCCGAACGCCGTCCTGGCGCGACAGCAGCAGCTGGTTGCCGAAGCGATTGCGACCGCGCAAAAGCAACTTGTCGATGACCGGATTGGTCTGCGCGGCGTAAATACTGACCGAGTCGAAGCGCATGGCGATGCCAACGCCGCCGGCGTCGAGCGCGAGGAAGTGCGGCGCCAGCAACATGACTGGCTGCCCGGCGTCGAGCAAGGCCCGGATCTTCTCCGCGCCTTCGACCCGAACCAATCGCTGCAGCCGCTCCGGGCGGCTCCACCAGAGCAGCGCGCGCTCAAGCAGGCTGCGCCCGAGCGCCTGGAAGTGCGCAATCGCCAGCCGCCGGCGCTCCTCGGCCGAGAGCTCGGGAAAGCACCATTCCAGATTGATGGTCACGACCTTGCGGCGCTGTTTTCCAAACAGATACAACAGCCGCCCAAGCCCCTGCCCAAGAACGGCAAGGATCGACAGCGGCAGGAAATGCAGCAGCCAGAGAACAAGGATCGCGGGATAGGTCAGGATGCTGCGAAGCATGGTGTCGGAGAATTGAATGGGTGCAGGTCGGTTGAATGAATGAACAGCGCGCTGGTGGCGCATTGTATTGCCATTCGCCTTCGTCAACCATCCTTGCCGAGCGATGGCAGGGCAATCGCATGAATGCCGTACGCATCAACTCCTCCCCCTTCAAGGGGGAGGTCGGGAGGGGGATGGGGTTTTCTGGCGGTTGTTTCGTCGATCAAACCGCCGTTCGCGCCCCATCCCCACCCCATCCCGTCCAATCGCAAACGTCG
>JAGNOM010000281.1 GCA_017990155.1 Propionivibrio sp.
GGCAACTCGCCTCGTTGATCTGGATGAAAGCCAGCGTCTCCGGATCGGCGAGCTCGATCGCATCCGGCGCCTGGTCGAAGACGGCTTCGGCCAGCGCCTGGCTGTGGCGCGACTCGGCCAGTGCTTCCCGATGTGCGATGGTCCTGCCCAGCCGGGAGGCGATGGCATCGAGCATTGCTCGCTCTTCATCAAGGAAGGCGTCTCCGGCGTCACTCGGCAATGGCAAGTAGCAGACTGTCAGGCTTCCATTCCTCCCTGTGGCGCCGGCAAATCGGAGTACGACCCGATCTCCATGAGCAACCGAACCGACCACGATGTCCCCATAGCCAATCTGCACTCGGCAAAGGTCTGGAAAGCGCATGGCAGCCGGTATCCGGGCGGTAACCGACGCCAGGACTTCGGCGAGCGGCGTATCGTCGCGTTCGGTCAGACGGAAGACGTCGTAGATGCAGGACAGCTCCTTGATCCGCTCACCAAGCGCGTATTGCGTGCGATAAAGGTCGCCATGCCGTAGCGCGAGCTGGCGTGCCGTTTCGTTGAACGCCGCCACCAGGTCCGCGATCTCGCCGAATCCGACGTCCGGCATCTGCGCGTTGATGTCGTCGCGCAAGGCCTTGCTTCCCGCGACGATCTTTCGCAGGGGAGAGACCACGCGAAAATACAGCCAGATGGTCAAGCCGCTGGCAAACACAAGCGCCATGCCGAGAATGGCCGCCTGGTCGGCCAAATGGCCCATATCGTGACTCACCGCGACGGCTTCAGCGTTGACGGCCAAATAGACCCCGCCGGCGTCCGCCGGGTCAGGCGCGGCCGTCCGATGGGCGCGAGCCGCTGGGACAAATACCTCGAACGTGGTCAGCTCGGGATCAACGACGCGTGAGGTTTTGCCCTGCTTGAGCGCCTGCTGCCACCGTGTAGTGAGGACACCGGGAAGGATGTCCGCGAAGTTGCGGCCAATCCAGTGCTCGTCGCTTGCCGCCAGAACCCGTCCCGCGTGATCGATGACGACGAGCGCGCGCGCATTCAGTTCGTCGGCGGTAAAGCGGACGTTCTCCGCGAGGACGCCGTTCAAGACGCTGTCCTTGTTTTGCGCGAGGCGAAGCAAGCGGAAGGCGTTCCGCGTCGTGCGCTGGCTCACCTCCTCATAGACGCTTTCTCGCTGGTGCCAGACCGAGTAAGCCAGCGTCGCGCCCCACAAAGCGACGAAGGCCGATACGACCGCGAAGGGAATCAGAAACAGGATCGATCGTCTGTGTCTCATGCGCCAACCTCCCGCAAGATGCTTGCAACCGAAGCCAACTGCCGATTGCATCGGCAAAGGCCCCAGAGGCGTCTTATCCTTTGCTCGCCATTCGTACTGTCTAACCGATGCTCAGCCGTGCAGGCTATTTGCCTTGAGCATATTCGAGTTTGCCAAACCGTTGTCGAGCGATTCGTCGCCATGATGAACCGGAAGCACGACACGAAACGTCGTTCCGCGCCCCATTTCACTGCTTACTTCCAGCCGGCCCTGATGGCGCTGGACGATGCTGAACGAGAGCGAAAGCCCCAATCCGGTCCCGAAACCAGCCGCTTTGGTCGTAAAGAAGGGTTCGAAGATGCGGCTCAGGTTCTCCGGCGCGATTCCACAGCCGCTGTCGGCAATCTCGACCCACACTCCGTCGTCATTACACGCGGTGCGGACCGTGATTCGCCCGTACTCGTTGTCGGGAATCGCCTGCGCGGCATTGACCAGCAAGTTGAGGAAGACCTGGCCGATCTGCGACGGCACGCAATCCACCTGCGGAATCGCTCCATATTCGCGGACGATCGTCGCCTTGTACTTGATCTCGTTGTTGGCAATATTGAGCGCCGATTCGAGGCTCTCATGCAGATCGGACTTCTCCCAGAACGGCGTGCTGTCCGCGTGCGCAAAGCCCTTCAGATCCTGGACGATCCTGCACACGCGGCCGATACCGTCGATCGACTCCTTGATCAGCATCGGCGTGTCCTGTTTGAGGTAATCCAGTTCGAGGTCGCGCTTGAGTTGTTGCAGGCGACGTTGCGCCTCGCTCTCGTTCCCGCCGGGGATCGTCCGATTGACCGTCTCGTAAGCGTCAACAATGCGCAACAGGTCCTTGACGTAGCCCTTGAGCGTCCCGAGGTTCGAACTCACGTAGCCAATCGGATTGTTGATTTCGTGCGCGACGCCGGCCGCCAGTTGGCCGATGGCCGCCATCTTCTCCGATTGCAACAGATGCTCGTGCGCCGCCGTCAGCTGCAGGTTGGCGTCTTCGAGCGCCATCGTCCCCTCGGCCACCCGGTTCTCGAGCAGGCTGTTGTAATCGGCTAGCCCATCCTGGAGCTTCTTGAGCTTGAGGAGATTGCGCACCCGCATCAGCAGTTCGCTGCGTGCGATCGGCTTGGTCAGGATTTCCTCCGCCCCGTTGCTTAGCGCAGTAATGCGCGACTCGCCGTCGCTTAGCGCGGTGAGCATGATCACCGGTATGGCCGCGGTGCGCGCGTCGCTCTTCAGAATTTCGACGACGTCGAAGCCGCTGATGCCCGACATCGTCACGTCAAGCAGGATCAGATCAGGGTGCTGGTGCCCAACCTGATCGAGCGCCTCTTCGCCCGACGCGGCCGTGACGATTTCGTAGCCCTCATGCCTGAGCTGCGCGACGATGACATTGCGGCTGATCACCTCGTCGTCGACCACGAGAATGCGCGCACTTTGGAGTGCTGCGGCAAGCGGATTTGAGCGATCGGCAGGCATACGCGTTTACGCCACCCTGGCTTGCTTGAGCGACCAGCCGTCGTAGAAAGCGCGAACCATCGCGACGAGGGCCGTCGTGTCCAGCGGTTTGTGAAAGGTGATCACGCCTTCCGGCAGGCCACCGCGCTCGCTGATCTCTTCCGGGCGGAGGCCGGTGATGACTACGATCCGTAGCGGACGCACCAGCGGACTCGCGATCAGCGTATTCAGCAGATGAAACCCGTCGAGCCCGGGCATCATCAAATCGGTGATCAGAAGCTGCGGCTGCTTTTCACCGATCTTGATCAGTCCCTCGACACCGTTATAGGCCGTGCGAACGGTGATTCCCGGCGAGATCTTGCCCAGCATCGATTGCAGCATCTGCCGCTGAATGCGCTCGTCTTCGACCACGAGCACATCGAAGCCGTGGATCGAAACACCCAGCTCGTTTTCGCGTTCGCGCAGGATTTCGTTGACCGATTCACAAAGGATTCGCCGATGGCCGCCGGGCGTCTTCCAGGCGCGCAGGCGCCCGGACTCGACCCAGAGTTGCGTGGTCCGAACGCATATCCCGAGCGCCTTGGCCGCCTCCCGGGTGGTGCAGGAATCTTGATCCGTCATCGTAATTCACCCAATTTCACACTCATGCTGTGCGTGTTGTACTTATCATTTTCATCAAATATACTCTTTTTACAGGAATGAACAAGCCATCGAGCGGCGAACGACGATGCGATCGATACCTCCACCTATCCATGTATTACCGCTTGATCTATAGTCGTACGAACGTTTTGGGGATATTTCATGCCGGTTTCTGTTCTTGTGGTCGATGACTCACCGATTGCGCGGAAGATGCTGATTCGCGCGCTTCCGGCCGAGTGGGACATCGAAATCACACAGGCTTCCAACGGCCTTGAGGCGCTCGCGGCCTATCGCGCGGGCAAGGTCGACGTGATGTTCCTGGACCTGACGATGCCCGACATGGACGGCTATCAGGTGCTGGAAACCTTGCGCAAGGAAGATCTGAACTGCCTGGTCATCGTCGTTTCCGCCGACGTTCAGGAACTGGCGCAGCAGCGCGTGCAGGCCCTCGGCGCCATCGCTTTCATCCGCAAGCCGATTACCGCCGAAGGACTGAGCGAAGTGCTCAAACAATATGGAATCATCGTATGAGCCAAGAGCAGACACCCGACCTGAATGCAGACCAACGTGATGCCCTGCAGGAAATTGCGAACATCGGCATGGGCCAGGCGGGATCATCGATCGCCAAGATTTGGGGCGAATTCGTGCATCTGTCGATTCCGCGCATCGTGCATACCGACCGGAAAAACATCCCCGAACTTCTCTCCGCGCTGGTCGGCGACGACTCGATCATTGCCGTTCGTCAGGCTTTCCACGGTCACTTGCGCGGCGAAGTGATCGTCGTCTTCTCGGGCGGTCGCGGCGATCAGCTGGCCGAGCTGATGGGTTACGAAGATGCCGACCGCATCGAGGAACAGGAACTGCTGCTCGACGTCGCCAACATTCTCGTCGGCGCCTGTGTCGGCGGCGTCGCTTCGACGCTCGAAGTCGACATCGGATTCTCCGCGCCCTCGCTGATGGGGC
>JAGNOM010000050.1 GCA_017990155.1 Propionivibrio sp.
TCAGGCTCGAAGGCCCACAAATTGCCGTCCGCCCCTACACGCACACCGACCATTACTGGCAGGTGTACTTCGACACCAACGAAGCCATCGTGCGCGTTTGCCAGGAAGCCGGCTGGCCCGCGCCATCGGCGCTGCATCAGTTCAAGCAGCTTTCCTGACGCTTTTTTTCCGTCGTTTTGAACGAGTCTTGCACGAGTCTTGTACGATACGGCGCCGCTGATTCCGGATGGATCGGCGGCGCCGCCGTGATCGCCATCGTCTTCCAAATGGAATATTGATATTCTCTCGACAGTCGGCAAGCCGGAAGCGGCTTTTTCGACCGGCATTGAGGGCGTATGTGACCCTGCACACATCTCTGAAACCAACGATTACTTGCGATCAACTGGATGACGCGGATAAAGACATCATTCCCTTCACGGAGCGGCATTGCCTTCAGAACGGCGTGGATCGTGGCGATGGTGGCGCTCGTGGTCGGCGCGCTGTCGCTGGCAACGATCGGCCCGATTGCACACGAGCGGAGCCGCAGCGACGCCTTGCTGCGACTTCAGAGCCTGATCGATACCGTCGCCAACACGACGAGCGCCGCCTGCTTCGTCGAGGACAATACGCTGGCCACCGACGTTGCCAACGGTCTCTTGATGAATTCCGTGGTCAGCGGTGTCGTCATCCGGACGGCCAGCAAGGAGCTGGCAAACGTCGCCCGCTCCGGTGAATCCTGGAACGGGGTGTCGCTCGCGCAGGCGCACGGGATCGTCCGCGCGGTCTATTCACCATTTGACAGTACGACCCCGGTCGGCGAGATCGTGGTCATTCCCGATCAGGACGAACTGACTCGCCTCAGTCGCGAGTCGCTCGTGTTCACCGCGTCGGTCCTGCTTTTGCAGCTTTGCGCCATCGCGCTGGCGACGATCTACGTTGTATTTCGCTGGATCGTTTTGCCGATCAAGACCATGTCCGACCGGCTCCATCAGATGCACGACGGGAGCAGCGAACCGCTCGCGGTTCCGCCCGGCCATGACGCTTCGGAACTTGGCCGGCTGGTCGGCGATATCAATGCGCTGACTTCCGGGCTGGCGCGGGCGAAGGACGCGGCCGAGCAGGCGAGCCGGAGCAAGGGCGAGTTTCTCGCGACCATGAGCCACGAAATCCGTACGCCGATCAATGCCGTTGTCGGCATGGCCTACCTGGCCCTGAAGACCGACCTGACCGAGCGGCAGCGCGATTACATCGAAAAAATCCGTGCCTCGGGCGGCCATCTTCTTGACCTCGTCAACGACGTGCTGGACTTTGCCAAGATCGAGTCCGGCAAGCTGGAACTGGAGCTCGCCGTTTTCAATCTCGACCAGTTGATCGAACGAGTGGCGTCGATCGCCAGCCTGCGCGCGCGGCAGAAAGGCCTGGCGCTCGAGTTCCACGTCGACCCGGCGATTCCGCGCGAACTGGAAGGCGACAGCCTGCGCATCGGGCAGATCCTCCTCAACTACATCAACAACGCCATCAAGTTCACCGCCAGCGGCTTCGTCGAGGTGCGCGCCAGCCTCGAAGGGCAGACGGAAAGCGGATGTCGAATCCTGTTTGAAGTCGCCGATTCCGGTATTGGCTTGACCGAAGAACAGATGTCGCGCCTGTTTGGCCTGTTCCAGCAAGCCGACGCGTCAACGACCCGGAAGTACGGCGGGACCGGTCTCGGACTCGCCATCTCGAAGCAACTGGCCGAACTGATGGGCGGCGAAGTCGGGGTAAGTAGTTCGCACGGGGTCGGCAGCACCTTCCGGGCGGTCATTCAGGTCGGCCTGCCGGTGCCCGATTCGGGCGCGGAACAGGAATCGAGGCGCGTAGCGCGGCAGCCGGCGCAGCATCTCCGTTTCGATGGCGCGCGGATTCTGCTGGCGGAAGACAATCTCCTCAACCAGCAAATCGCACGAGAAATGCTGGAGGATGCGGGCGCCACGGTGACGCTGGCCAACGACGGCAAGGAGGCGATCGATCAGGCGACGACGAGCGCCTTCGACTGTATCCTGATGGACGTGCGCATGCCCGGGATCGATGGTCTGCAAGCGACGCAGGCGCTGCGCGGCCTGGCCGCGACGGCCGGTGTCCCGATCATCGCGATGACGGCCAATGCGATGGTCGAGGATCGCGAGGAGTGCCTGCGGGTGGGAATGAACGACTTCATCCCCAAACCGGTGAATCCGGAGCAGTTTCTCGAGATTCTCGGCAAGTGGGTCACGCCGTCGGCGTCGGTTGTGGCGAGCGTTCCTCCGGATGTCTCAATGCAAGAATCCGATCCCGCATTGCCCGCACAGCCAGACCGTTACGAGCACATCGACTTGCGCGAGATCAGCAGGAGCTTTCGCGGGAACGTCGGGCAGGTTCGCAATCTTGTCATGATCTTTCTCGAGACCGGGCGCAGCGGTGTCGAGGAGGCGCGATCGGCCTATGAATCGGGGAATGCTGAAGGTCTGAAGCAGATCGGACACCGCTTCAAGGCATCGTCGAAATACATGGGGGCGCATGCTTATTCCGATTTGATGCTCGAACTCGAGAATGACGCGCGGACCGGCGACTGGCAGCGGATCGGGGCGACGCTCGCGCGCATCGAGGCGGAGTGGGGCCACGTCGAACTGGAATTGAACGAAGCCGCCAGCGAGGGATCGTCGGTTTAAGGCGTTGGCTGCGCGAAGTCGAAAACGATCTTGACCCGGCTATCGACCGTCGAGCGCTCGACATAGCTGACTGCGCCGGGCGTAGACGCAAGAATCCGGACCTGTTCTGCGTGGCTGTCGGGCGAGACGGGCGGCCGTGCGCCGCCGGAAAAGACGAGCCGCGACCAGTAGGCTTTGATTTCCGAAGGGCTCTTGTTGACCAGTTGGCGGTAGAAGGCGGTGCGCTCCGGACTATCGGTCGGCGAGTCGACCGGCTGGGCGGCGATGCCCGATGGCAGCTGGCGCCAGCGCCCCATGAATACGAACACGACCTCTTCGCGCGACATCTTGTCGATGCCGCTCTTCGGGTTGGCGACGACGACCAGATCTGCCCACGCGGAAGCGAGTGGAACGAACGCCAGCACACCGAAGAGAATGAGCTTGAGTGTGTCCATGGTCAGAACACGAAGTCCAGCGCCAGGCTATACACGTTCAATTTGCCATTGAAATCCGCGTCGTGGGTCGGGTACAGGTAGATCGAATCGCGCGCTCCGCGCACCATGTCCACTTGCGCCTTGAGCGCCATGTCGCGGCGGAAGTCCCAGCGGACGCCCAGGGTGTAGGTTGTCTGGTCGGTGTGCGTACGCGCGATCGCGCCGTCCAATCCCGCGTTGAGTGGGGCGAATTGCGGGGCTGCAGGCAGGCCGCTCGACACGGAATCCGCCGTCGATCGGCTCGTTGCAATGCCGGCAAAGGGCGTGAACTGCCCGATGCGATAGCCGGCGATGAGGTAGGCCGCGAGCGAATCCTGGTAGATGGCGCTTTCGTGCCGGATCTGTGCCAGCATCCCCTGCACCTGCAGTGGGCCGCGGTCGTAGACGGCGCCGAGCGAGTAGAAGCGCGACACGGTATTGGTCAGGGATATGCTCTCGGCCGCCTCTGCCGCACCTGGAAAGTCAAAGCGGCTGGCCTGGTTCAGGCCAGCCCGGAGTGCCGCGACCTCATCAGGCAATTCGTGCTTGAACTCGATCTGCGCGTAGGTCACGCGCCATTGCCAGTTGCCTGTCTGGTACTCGGCGTAAGCGCCCGCGATCGGGTTCCCTCGAAGGTTCAGGAGTTCATCGGCAACTGGCGCTTCCTCGCCCGATTGACCGAGAAAGAGCCGCCCTTTAAGGACGCCGTCGCCGACCGGGGCAATCGCCGTGAAGTCGGCTCCATCGACGTACTGGAACGGTAAAGCAGTGAAGATTTCCCGCGGCGGACGGACGGTGAGGTAGGAGTAGCCGACCAGGCGCGAGTCGGCGAGCATGTAGAACTCCATGCCGATACGTCCAGCGCGCAAGCTGAGATTGGGTGTCGCGGCATACTGGCCATAAGCCGCCATCAGCTCGGGTCGGAAGTCTCCTCTCGGCCCATAGCGGCTGACGCCTTGCGCGACGAACTCGAGCGATTCGTTTGCCTTGTAATACGCCTGGATGCCGATCAGGGAATCCTGTTTCAGCGAAAGGTCGGTTTTCGCGCCACTCTGCTGAGATTGGTCGCGCGTTACCTCGGCGTGGTCGGTGTTTGTCCGCAGCGCGCCGAGCGTCCCGAATCCGCTGATCTCCAGTCCGCCGTAAGACACCCCCGTTTCAGCGACGGCCGCCGCCGAGGCACAACACATGACCGCGATCGACAGGGCTGAACGCAGGCGAGCGCTCGCGGCCTGGCCTGGAATCCCCTTTGTCATACGCTGTTGAAGTCTTGTTGTAGGCACGACGCTATCCTGATCCGACAAGTGTGGTGGCTGCGTGAGCAGTATAAGCAAAGTCACGCGAGGAAACCGATTCATTTGTTTTCCTGATGGCTGGCGTCCATAGTGAATTGAGTCGGGCTCGGCGCACCCGTGCAGCTGTGCCGGCCATCAGGATCGCGGGGTTTCTTGTGTACGACACCAATGCGCATGCGAAGACAGTCGATGAACTGCTCCGTTCGCTGCAAACCCATCTCGAAAACGGGCTGAGCCAAGCCGAGGCGCAGGCGCGTTTTCAAAAGTTTGGCGCCAACGAATTGCTCGAACGGGCGCGGCCGGGTTTCTTCGCGCTGCTGCTCAATCAGTTCAACAACTTCCTCGTCATCATCCTGATCGTCGCCGCGCTGGTTTCACTGGCACTCGGTGAGTACGTCGACTCGGTCGCGATCATGGTCATAGTTATGCTCAATGCCGTGGTCGGCGTCATTCAGGAGGCGAAGGCCGAGGAGGCGCTAGCGGCGTTGAAGAAGATGGCGGCGCCGAATGCGCAGGTAATTCGCGACGGGCGGCGGGTGACGATTCCCGGGCGCGAACTCGTTGTTGGCGACCTGGTGCTGCTGGAGGCCGGCAACTTCGTCCCGGCCGATTTGCGTCTGGTCGAGAGCATCAACCTCAAGATCGAGGAAGCGTCGCTGACCGGCGAGTCGCAACCGGTCGAGAAGGACGCGCGGGTCGTACTGAATCCGGCGGATGGGGAAATCGCGCTCGGCGATCGGCTGAACGCGGCATTCATGGGCACGGTGATCACCTACGGGCGCGGGCGGGGCGTCGTCAGCGCCACCGGGATGCACACGCAGATCGGCTTGATCGCCGAGATGATCCAGTCCACCGAAGAGGAACACACGCCCTTGCAGCAGGCGCTGGAGGAGCTCGGGAAACTGCTTGGAACCGCGTGCCTGGTGATCTGCGCACTGGTCTTCCTGTACGGCGTCATCCGCGACACACACGTCGCGATCGTCTTCGATGCCGGCATCGTCACCTATCTGATGACCGAAAAAGCGGCGATCATCAACCTGTTCATGACCGCAGTGAGCCTCGCCATTGCCGCCGTGCCCGAGGGGCTGCCGGCGATCGTCACCATCTGTCTGGCCCTCGGCATGCAGCGGATGATCAAGCATCACGCGCTGATCCGGAAGCTGCCGGCAGTCGAGACACTCGGCTGCGCGACGGTGATTTGCTCGGACAAGACCGGCACGCTGACGCAGAACGCGATGACAGTGGTGCAGGTCTGGGCGGGCAGCCAGCACCTGCGCGTTTCGGGCGAGGGATACGCACCGGAAGGGGAATTCTTCGTCGGTGCCGAACCGTTTGACCCGTGCCTCGACCCGGTTACGAGCACGCTGCTCTGCGGCGCGCTGCTCTGCAACGACGCGACGCTGGAAAGTAGACAGGTGGCGGATGCGGAGGTCTGGCGCATCGTCGGCGATCCGACCGAAGGCGCCCTGGTCGTCGTCGCCGCCAAGGCCGGTTTCGGGCGCGCGGATATGGAAGCGGCGCTGCCCCGCGTTCAGGAAGTACCGTTCGATTCGGATCGCAAGCGGATGAGCACGATCCATGCGCTCGGCAGGGCGCGCGACGGCCTTCCGTCATCCTTGGCGAATGGCGTACTCGCTTCATCGCCCTTCGTCGCCTTCGTCAAGGGCGCGCCCGATGTCGTGCTTGATCTCTGCACACAGAGCCTCGAATCCGGCCGACTGGTCGCGTTGAATGCCGAACGGCGAGCGACGATCCTCGAACAGAACCGCGACCTGGCGAGTCAGGCCTTGCGCGTGCTCGCAGTGGCCTGCCGCCCGATGCAATCGCTCCCCGAAAACGTGTCGCCGGAGACTGTCGAGAAGGACCTCATCTTCATCGGCATGCTCGGCATGATCGACCCGCCGCGTCCCGAAGCCATCGAGGCGTTGAAAGTGGCGCGCGGAGCAAGACTGCGCGCCATCATGATTACCGGTGACTACCGTGAAACGGCCGAAGCCATCGCCCGACAGGTCGGTTTGCTGACGCCGGGCGGCTTGGTGTTGTCCGGGTCCGAAATCGAGGCGCTCGACGATGCCGAACTGCAGGACAAATGCGATCGTCTGGAGGTGTGCTGTCGCGTCTCGCCGCAGCACAAGACGCGCATCGTCGAGTCGCTGAAAGCGCGTGGCCACATCGTCGCGATGACCGGCGACGGCGTGAACGACGCGCCGGCGCTCAAGCACGCCAACATCGGCGTGGCCATGGGCGTCACCGGCACCGACGTCGCCAAGCAGACCGCCGACATGGTGCTCACCGACGACAACTTCGCCAGCATCGTCGCCGCCGTCGAGCAGGGGCGGGTGATCTATTCCAACATCCGCAAGTTCGTGTACTTCCTGCTCGCGTGCAACATCGGCGAAATCCTGATCATCTTCGGCAGCATGGTGCTCGGCCTGCCGATACCGTTGCTCCCCGTGCAATTGCTGTGGCTCAACCTCGTCAGCGACGGCGCGCCAGCGCTCGCACTCGGGCTGGAAACGGGCGATCCGGATACGATGACGCACCCACCGCGCTCGCCGCATGAACACGTGATCAATCGCGACATGGCGACGGGAATCGCCGTTGTCGGCGTTGTTGATACGGTGGCCATCATCGGCGTCTTCTACCTCGCCCTGCAGCGCTATCCCGACCAGCTGATCGCCGCGCAGACCATCGCCTTCGTTTCGCTGTGCTGTTCGGAACTGATTCGAGCCTTTGCCGCACGTTCCGAGTACCGCAGTGTTTTCTCCATCGGCGTGTTCTCCAATCGCTCGATGGTGTGGGCCGTCGGCGTCTCACTGCTGCTCGTGTTGATGACCGTCTATGTGCCTTTCCTGCAGCCGTTCTTCGATACCGTGCCGCTCGGCGCGGCCGACTGGCTGCTGATGGCGCCGTTCTTCCTCGCATCGCCCGTCGCCATGGAGTTGATCAAGTTCCATTTCAGGCGGCGCAAGGCGCGGCAAGTCCCGGCCTGAGTCGCGGTATTTCGCGCGCCTCCCCGAGTGCTCCATGGTCAGGGCGTAGAATGGCCGCTCTTTCCATGGAGATCCGTATGTCTGCCTCAAGCCATGCCTTGCCGGTGCGTAGCGATTTTGCCGTGATTTCACTGGTGGGCTTTGTCCATGCCGTGTCGCACTTCTTCCATCTGGTCATCCCGCTGCTATTCCCGTGGCTGATGCCGGCGTTCGACATGAGCTTCACGCAGGCAGGCGCGCTGATGACGGTCTTCTTCGTCATCTCCGGTGTCGGCCAGGCGGCGGCCGGATTGGTTGTCGATCGCATCGGCTCCCGGCCGGTCCTGTTCGGCGGCGTGGCGCTGCTGGCGCTGTCGGGCGTGCTGCTCGGCGTCGCGCAGAACTACGCGATGCTGATGCTGGCGGCGGCCGTTGCCGGCGCCGGTAACAGCGTGTTTCATCCGGCCGATTTCACGATTCTCAACCGGCGCGTCTCCAAGCCGCGCCTCGGGCACGCGTTCTCGGTGCACGGCCTGTCCGGCAATCTCGGTTGGGCGGCAACGCCGCTGCTGATGACGGCTGTCGCAACCTGGATCAACTGGCGTGCCGCCGCCTTTTTTGCTGCAGCCGTTGCCGTGATCTCGGGCGTGCTGCTCTACGCCTTGCAGGGTGCGCTCGACGACGATGCCATCGACGGCGCGGGAAGCAAGAAAGCGGGCGATCATCCACCGGTCTCGACGCTGAGCGTGCTGCGTTCGCCGGCCGTCCTGCTCTGTTTCGTCTTCTTCTTCCTGATTACCGCCGCCTTCGGCGCGCTGCAGAACTTCTCGGCTGCGGCGCTCAAGGCGATGTACGGGCTGTCTTTGGCGACTTCGGCGTCCTGTCTCTCAGCCTACGTCCTCGGGGGCGCGGCGGGAATCGCCGCCGGTGGTTTCATGGCGACGAAGCGGGCGCAGGAACAGATCATCGCCGTGTGCATTACCTTCGGCGCGTGCATGAGCCTGCTGCTTGCCAGTGGCGTCGCTGCCGATTGGGCCATCCTGCCGCTGATGGCGTTGATGGGCGCGGGTGTCGGCGTGGCCGGGCCGTCGCGCGACCTGCTCGTGCGCAAGGCCGCCACCAAGGGCTTGGGCGAAGCGTCATACGGCCGGGTATATGGTTTCGTCTATTCCGGCCTCGACACCGGGCTGGCGACGGCGCCGCTGATTTTCGGCGCGATCATGGATGGTGGGCAATACCCGATGCTGTGGATTGGCGTCGCTGTCTTCCAGGTGCTGGCCGTCTTCTCGGCGCTGCGTGTCGGGCGAAATGCACACTCCGCGCACGCAGAAAGTCTTTGAACTTTGTCTTTCGGCTTCTACTCTTAGAAGTGTGAGAAGCAGTAAAGGAGCAAGCGAACACGCAATCTTGAAATAGGCCAGTCCGGACGCATCTTCCCAACAACCCCGGGTTTTCCCCCCGGCGCAGCGCGAGAGCATGGAAAGGAGCCGTCATGAACGTTGTCTATAACAGCACCCAGTACGCCATCGTGGCCTATCCGGCGCGTCAGGCGTTTGAACTGGTCGACAAGACTGGAAAACGCACCCTGTTCGTTCAAGGTTCCGTGGCGCTTGGTCTGCGCGAGGCGATCGACAGTATTCCTTACGAGGAGCGCAACGAGGAGTCGATCGATGCGTTGCTTGACGATTACTGCGTCGGCGCGACGCGTCCGATTGCATACCACTGATGGCCCACGGGTATAATCGCGGCTTTACGGCAATCGCCGTGCGTAGAACCTGATCGGGAGAGCATCAAATGGCAGGGTACGAATCGGAATACACGATTTTCATGCGTGAAATGCAGGCAAAGCACCCGGAGTGGGTTGATGAACAACTCTCCGGTCGTGCGCTTCTGTGGGACAGGCCCATCGATCTCGCGGAGCAGGAAACGCTGCTCAAGGCGAAGGAGCCTAACCGTGCCTATCCTTACGATGTGAATTTCGAGCAGAAATAGTGCGGAAGTAGTCTCTCTCGTGTCACAAAGAAAAGCGGCCCGATGATTACATCCGGCCGCTTTTCTTTGTTTTGAGGAAGTTAGCCGAAACGACTACGCGTCTGCTGCCGGAACGCCGATGGTGTGACTCCCTTGACGGCGAGAAAGCGGCGATTGAAGTTGGCGACGTTGTTGAAGCCGACGTCGAAGCAGATCGTCGCGATGTTCTCGTCGGTCTGCATCAGCAACTGGCAGGCGCGCGTGATGCGCACGCGGATCAGGAAATCCGTGAATGAGTTGCCGGTGCAGCGCTGGAAGATGCGCGAAAAATGGCTCTCGCTCATGTGGAAGTGCTCGGCGACATCCGGCATCAGCAGCGGCTCCGTATAGTGCTCGCTGATGAACTTGACGATCTTGTCGGTCTGGTCCATCGCTTTTTCGTCTTCAATTCCCTGCAGCATCGCGCCGGACAGCAAGCGGTAGTCGCTGCACCGGCTGAGAACGCCGAGCAGGTCGAAGAAGATGCCGAGGCGCGAGCTGTTTCGGTTGAGTGCGACACGCTCGAAATAGCCGCGCGAAATCTCCCCGAGTCCGAAGAACTCGATGCCATGGACCGCACGGTCGAGCAGCGGCAGCACTTCCGTCAATTCCGGCATCAGCCGCGTCGCCTGCTCGATCGGCGCCCGGTTGAAGACGATGCAGTGGTCGCGCAGCGGCACCGCTTCGGGTGGCGAGCCGGCGGTGATCCAGTTGTGCGGCAGACGCGGGCCGGTGAGGACCAGGTTGCCCGGCTCGAAGTTGCCGATGTAGTCGCCGACGAAGAACTTGCCCGACGTGGCGACGACGAGATGCAGTTCGTAATCCTCGTGGTAGTGCCAGCGGATCAGCGGCGACGGCGTACCGTGGCTAACGTAGCGCAACAGCCCGGCGATCTCCGACGGCGGGTCGTAGCCGAGTGCCGCGTTCCGCTGGAAGGGGTCTTCGAGAGAGGCGTGGTGCTGACTCATGGGGTTATCCGCAAGAGGCTGTCATAAGCCGTTGCAGCGCCGGCGGCTGTTTGGCGGCCGGTGCTGAAAGCGAGATCAATGCGCTTTCACAAACGAAACCACTCTGGCGTAGGCCGTGCGAATCGCGCCAACAAGCCTTGGATCATTCGCCAGCTCGCCCCACAGCACCGTATCGGCACAGAAGGCCGCCACCGGATCGGCCGCCTCGCACATCGCATGCGCCACGGCCGGGTCCATCGCCTGATCCTGATACTCGTAAGCGATCTGGCCTTTATGCCAGCGCTCGAGATAAGCCAGGAACAGGGCCGGCAGCATCGCCACACTGTCGATCGACTCAGTGCGTGCCAGCCGCTCGCGGAAGGTCGGCGCGATGAAGCCCGGGATCTTCGAGAAACCGTCCATCGCCACGCGCTGGTTCGTATCGCGGATCGCCGGATTGCCGAAGCGGTCGAGCACCACGTCGCGGTAGCTCTCCAGATTGAGCGGGCACGGCGAGAGCACCGGGATCACGTCGTCGGTCACGTAGTCGTAGGCGAACTTGCGAATCACCGGATCGTGCGTGCCCTCGTGGATATACAGGTAACCAACGAGCGTCCCGGCCCAGGCGATGCAACTGTGCGTCGCGTTGAGCAAACGGATCTTCGCTTCCTCATAGGCGGCGACCGAATCGACCATCTCGACGCCGACCTTCTCCCAGGCCGGACGGCCGGCGATGAAGTTCTCCTCGATCACCCACTGCAGGAAGCTCTCACCCATTACGGCGGCTTTGTCGACCTTGCCGGTCGCCGCCAGCACGCGCTCGGCCACATCCGGCGCCGGACGCGGCGTGATGCGGTCAACCATGTCGTTCGGGCTGGTCGTGTTCTTTTCCACCCAGGCCAGCAGCTCGCTGTCGCCAAGCGCCTTGATGAACTGCACCAACCCGCTGCGCGAACGGTCGCCGTTGTGGCGCAGGTTGTCGCAGCAGAGCAAGGTGACCGGACCGCCGTTCTGTTGCATGCGCGCTTTCAGCATCACGGCCAGCGCGCCGTAGATGGTGCTACCGGCGCGGCCTTCCTTGACCGCCGCCAGATCGTTGGCGATATCGGTCGCAGAGGTGTCGAGCACGTTCTTCGGGTCGAGGTAGTAACCGGCTTCGGTGACCGTGAAGGAGATGATGCGCGTCTTGGGATCGGCGGCCTTGGCGATCAAGGGCTGGATGCCCGGCTCGAAGGGAATCACTTCCTTGATCGAGGTGATACGCGTGTACTGGTGCTCGTTCGCCGGGGAGATCGTCTCCAGCGTGTATTCGCCTTTCTGTTCGACCAGCGCATTGATCGTCTCGGCCATGTCCGGACGGACGTTGCCGCCGGCGAGGCTCCATTCCTGGTCGCCGGTCTCGCGCAGCAGGTGCAGGTAGAGCGCCTGGTGCGCGCGGTGGAAGGAACCCAGGCCGACGTGCAGCCAGACCCGGGGTTCAGTAGCGTTCGACATAATGACTCCTGATGGTTTGATGATCGGTATTCGTTACTTGACGCTGACGACACGGCCCTTGGCATCGAAGAAGTGCGCGGTGTTCATATCGATCTTGACGCCGACGTTGTCCCCGGCGGCAAGCGTCGTGCGCTCGGTGTGGCGGGAGACGATCTGGTCGCCCCATTCGGTCGTCACATAGACGAGCGTCTCGGCGCCGAGCGCTTCGACGAGTTCGACCTTGGCCTTGAAGTCGCCGACGGTCGACGCGACGAGCAAGACGTATTCCGGACGCAGGCCGACCGAACCGCCGACCGGCAGCTTGACGCCGGCCGCAGCCAGCGATTTCAGCTTGTCGGCGGCGATCAGGTTCATCTTCGGCGTGCCGATGAACTGCGCGACGAACTGGTTGGCCGGGTGGTCGTAGAGTTCGAGCGGCGTGCCGACCTGTTCGACGATGCCGTCGCGCAGCACCACCACGCGGTCGGCCAAGGTCATGGCTTCGACCTGGTCGTGCGTGACGTAGATGGTCGTCGCGCCGAGGTCGCGGTGCAGCTTGGCGATCTCGATCCGCGTCTGGCCGCGCAGCGCGGCGTCGAGGTTGGAGAGCGGTTCGTCGAAGAGGAAGACCTTCGGCGCACGCACGATGGCGCGACCGATGGCGACGCGCTGGCGCTGGCCGCCGGAGAGTTCCTTCGGCGTGCGCTTGAGGTAATCATTGAGGTTGAGGATGTCGGCGGCGCGGCTGACTTTCTCTTCGATGATGGAAGGGTCGGTCTTGGCGAGCTTCAGGGCAAAGCTCATGTTCTCGTACACGCTCATGTGCGGGTACAGGGCGTAGCTCTGGAAGACCATCGCCAGATCGCGTTTGCTTGAGGGCTGGTCGGTGATGTCGCGCCCTTCGAGGTGGATGGAGCCGGCGCTGGTCGTTTCCAGACCGGCGATCAGGCGCAACAGCGTCGATTTGCCGCAGCCCGAGGGGCCGACGAAGACGATGAACTCGCCTTGCTGGATTTCGAGATTGACGCCCTTGATGACGCGCTGTTCGCCGAAGGATTTTTCGATGCCGCGCAGTTGCAGAT
>JAGNOM010000282.1 GCA_017990155.1 Propionivibrio sp.
TTGCAAATAACTCAAAATGCAGGCAATTTCCCGTTTTCTGAACTGGCGGCGGCGTGATTACATACGAGTATCCTTTTAATGAGCGCATACGCACGTTGTTGCGCCTGGAGGATTTGTTCGACAAAGCTGCCTACTTCGTTCAGCAGGACGGTACGCGGGAGCACCACGTTGCGCTGTTGACCCTCTTCGAAATCCTCGAAGTTGCCGGTCGCGCCGATCTCAAGATGGATCTCATCCAGGAACTTGAGCGCCAGCGTCAGTCGCTGCTTGTCTTTCGCAACAACCCCGATATTTCGGAAGAGGCGCTGTCCGGCGCGCTCTATGAAATCGAACAGTCCTCGGCGGCGTTGCTTGGGATGACCGGGAAAATGGGGCAGTACCTGCGCGAAAATGAGTGGCTGATGGGTATCAAGAGCCGTGCGGCGATTCCCGGCGGGGTGTGCGAGTTTGATGTGCCGTCGTATCACTATTGGCAACATCAGTCGGTTGAGGCGCGCAGGGCAGCGCTCAACTCGTGGCTCAAACCGTTCATGCCCTTGCGCGGTGGGTTGGATATCGTGCTGCGCCTCCTGCGCGCGAGCGGCCGGCCGGAAAGGCAGATCGCCACTGGCGGTGCTTTCCAGCTGATGCTGGGCGGCAGCGGCGCACAGATGGTGCGCGTCTCACTCAAGCCGCAAGTCGATTTTGTCCCTGAAATCAGCGCCAATAAGTATGCGCTGAACATCCGCTTCACCTGTCCCGACTACGACCATCGGCCGCGTCATGCGGATACGGATGTCGAGTTTTCGATGGTCTTCTGCAATCTCTGATGACCGAGCGCCCAATCAAGAAGTCGCGGATGGTGCGCTGTCCGCAATGCGGTGGCGAGTCGCTCTGGAGTGCGGAGAACAAGTACCGCCCGTTCTGCTCCGAGCGCTGCAAGCTGATTGATCTCGGGGCCTGGGCCTCTGAGTCCTACCGGGTGCCGGTGCAGGAAACGACCGATCCCTTGTCGGAACCGCCTGCTGCTGAATAGTTGGGCCGGCGGCTCGCTACCACCCGCGCATCAGCGCGATGCCGTGGGCGCCGTGGCCTCTCGCTTCTTCGAGCATTCCGGTTTTCATCCCGCCGAGCGCGAACACAGGAATCGGTGACGCTTCGATAAGTTCAGCAAATGCCGACCAGCCCATGCCGCGCTCACCAGGATGGCTGGCCGTTGGCAACACCGGGCTGAGCAGCGTGAAATCGACGCCGATCGATGCGGCGTGGCGAAGTTCCTCCGCCGAATGGCACGAGGCCGCCACGTAGTCGAAGGTTGGGCGTTGCCTCGTCGCCATCAATTGACTCGCGGACAAATGAAGGCCATGGGCGCCCACTGCATGCGCGAGGCTTTCGTCGTCGCTGACCAGCACGCGGCAGCCATCGTGGCTGCGCGCCAATGCCATGACTTCACGGGAAAATCGCAGTCGCTGACTGGTGGGCAAGGTTCTGTCACGTAGCTGAATCAGCCGCAGTCCGCGGTCGAGTGCGCTTGCGAGTCTTGCCAGTTCGGTGTCGATTCCGTTCTCGGTGGCGTTCGTCAGCGCATAGAGTGACGGCAGTTCGAGAGCGCGCAGTATTGGGCCATTGGCCGGCAGTACCGGCGATACCGGCGCCGAGTCGCCGACTCTGACCCAGACGAAGCCTGTGTGTTCGATCGGCTCGATCTCGCCAGTCCACGAAGTGACGTGGAAAAACTTCAGGCGAACCGTGGCGTGCGGGTAGGTGAACCGGCAGGAAACCCAGGGGAACGCACTATCGATGGTGACGCCGAGTTCTTCCTGTATCTCGCGTATCAGCGCCTCGCGCATGGTTTCAGCAGGCTCGACCTTTCCGCCGGGGAACTCCCAGTAGCCAGCGTAGACCTTGCCTTCCGGGCGTTGAGCGAGCAGATATTCGGTTCCGTTTTCGCCCTTGCGCAACAGAATTGCGGCGGCAACTTCGACGACTTTTGTCATGAGCGACGCTGGGTGGCGCGAGTTGCGTGTGCTCCCGACCAGTCCTTGGCGAACTGCCAGGCGACGCGGCCGCTGCGTGATCCGCGCATCAGCGCCCAGTTGAGTGCCTCGCGTTCGGCGCCGGCGATTTCCTCATCTTCGCAACCAAACGATCTTAGCCAGTGGGCGACGATGTTCAGGTAAGCGTCCTGATCAAACGGATAGAAAGAAATCCACAAGCCAAAGCGTTCCGAAAGCGAGATCTTTTCCTCGACGGCTTCGCCGGGGTGAATTTCGTCGCCAACGCGCTTGCTCCCGAGGTTTTCGTCAAAGTACTCGGGCATCAGGTGACGGCGGTTCGACGTGGCGTAGATCAGCACGTTTTCTGGGGTCGAAGCAATTGACCCATCAAGAACGACTTTCAGTGCCTTGAAGGTCGCATCGCCCGCATCAAACGAGAGGTCATCGCAATAGATGATGAAACGTTCCGGGCGCCTTTCAAGCACTTCGACGATGTCGGGCAAATCGATCAAATCGCCTTTCTCGACTTCGATGACGCGTAGCCCATCGTTCGCGTACGCATTTAGCAGAGCCTTGATCAGCGATGACTTGCCGGACCCACGGGCGCCGGTCAGCAGAACGTTGTTGGCCGGTTGCCGGCGGACGAACTGGCGAGTATTGGCGTCGATGCGTGCCTTCTGCTCGTCAATGTCCTGCAAATCGTCCAGCCGGATTGCAGCGGGATGAGAGATTTCCTGGAAGTAACCGATCCGGCCGTGTTTCCGCCAGCGGAACGCGATCGCCGCATTCCAGTCAGGTTCGGGCGACGCTGGCGGTAACAGGGGTTCGATGCGTTCGAGCAGTTTTTCGGCACGCGCCAGAAAGCCGGCGAGTTGCGAAGCGGTCAGGTTCATTGGAGCGGTATACTTCGGCGGTTTGTAAACCCAAGTACTTTAGCTAAACCATGCCCAAAAGCCAAACCAGAAAACTTTCGCTGACTGCTCTGTCGCTTGTCGGTGCGCTCCTTGGTGGGTGTGCGACGATTGATGAGACGCAGCCAGTCGCCTGCCCGAGTTGTCCCAAATGCGTGCCGTGTTCAACCACTGGCGTGGGCGCCTCTGCGCAACCGCCGGCCAAACCAATGCAGCTCGCCCTCTGGAGTGATCTCCCCGGCTGGAGTGAGGATGATCCAGTCGCGGCCTGGCCGGCCTTTCTTCAATCCTGCCGCGGTTTGGTTAGCAAGCCGCAGTGGGCCTTGTGGCGAACGGCTTGCGAGGAAGCAAACGGCTTGCCGGTAAATGATTCCGGCGTCCTGCGGCGCTTCTTCGAATCTCGCTTTGCACCCTACTTGCTGACCAACCCGGACGGAACGACGAATGGTCTTGTGACGGGGTACTACGAACCTCTTCTGCGAGGATCGCGTAACCGGACAGAAACTTTTGCGCAGCCCTTACTGGGCGTTCCGCCCGATCTTCTGACCATCGACCTTGCCGATGTCTTGCCAGATCTAAAAAATATGCGCTTGCGTGGGCGGCTGCAAGGCAACAAGGTTGTTCCCTACTATTCCCGTGCCGACATCATCCGCCGCGAGAAGGGTTTTGCTGAACGTGTTCTGTTCTGGGTTGATGACGCGATCGAACTCTTCTTTCTGCAGGTTCAGGGTTCCGGACGCATCAAATTACCAGACGGGAAAGTGGTTCGCGTCGGTTACGCCGACCAGAACGGACACCCCTATCAATCGATTGGGCGGGTGCTGATCGAGCGTGGAGATTTGAAACCGGAGCAGGCATCCATGCAAGGGATTCAGGCTTGGGCGCGCGCCAATCCCGAGAAGCTGGATGAACTCCTCAACGCCAACCCGAGCTATGTCTTCTTCCGCGAGTTGCCGAACAATGGGAGAGTGGACGCCGGTCCGATCGGCGCCTTGGGGGTGCCACTGACCAAGGAGCGGAGCATCGCTGTCGATCCCGCCAGCGTGCCACTCGGCGCGCCGGTATTCCTGGTGACGACGCGACCAAATTCTCCCCTTCCGCTTCGACGTCTAGTGCTGGCGCAAGACACTGGAGGCGCGATTCGTGGAGCCGTGCGTGCCGACTTCTTCTGGGGGTTTGGCGCGGAGGCCGGAACGCAGGCGGGGAGAATGAAGCAACAGGGGAAAATGTGGGTTCTTCTGCCTCCTGGTGTGGTATCCAGGTAGGTCTGAACAAACCCCGTTTTTCGACCAAGTGAGTTATTCTTCGAAAAGTGTTGACGGGGTTGGAATGGGCTGTATAATGCGCACCTTCGCTGCTGCTGCGGCGAGGCAAGTTGGGTAAGTAACTGATTTGCAAGTTCTTTAAAAACGAGACAATCGATAGGTGTGGGTTCTTGATC
>JAGNOM010000283.1 GCA_017990155.1 Propionivibrio sp.
AGTGATACGCCTGACCGGAATTGGCCAACACGCAGAAATCGACGGCAACGGATTTTTGATGGCACTCGATCGTCATCCATTCCGCGAGGGTGTTTTCGAGCGCGGTTCGCAACTGCGGGTGGAGCGATTCGGTTGCGAAGGCGGCGGCTTCGAGGTGCGCACGGAGTGCGTGCGATTTGCAAGGCGTCGCACCGCGAATGGCCGATGACGAGAGCAAGGTAATGATCGCTGCCAGTCTCAATTCGGTTGTTAAGGGTTTGTCGTCCATGAATATCTGTCTCTCGGGCGTGGGTTCCAAAGCGCGCGTGTCAGCCGCATGCCAGCTTCCTTGCCAGATGACGCGTGGGGACGCTTCAGAAGCCAGTGCTTGCGGCCGGGTTGATGGTCTTTAAATGACAACGCTTCTCATTATTGATGAGAAGCGTTGTCATTTGCAAGCGATTTTGCGAATCCGGTCGCGCAGCGAGGCGAAGCGCCTTACGACGCGCTGTCGATGTCCTTCAGGAACCGTTCGCGACAGGATTCCAGCGCGGATTGATGGTCGTCATGGAGCATCGCCTTGCAGTCGGTGAAGAAGGCCTCAAAGGCATTGAGAACAGACGCCCTGGTCAGGCGCGTCCCGGTGCTTGCGTGCATCGGGCTTTTTGCCTCACCCAGCGGTGTCAGCAGCGCGTATTTCGGGATCAGGCGTGGGCCGTTCTTGCCGGTTGCGAAGAGCGGACCAGTTTTGATGTAGGACTCGCCTTCATATTCAAAGCGCGCACCATTCTCCAGCTGGTGGATCTTCATGACGATGCTGGCGCGAGGTCGATCCGTGTCAGCACGGCCGGTATGCGTGACGGCGGGTGCGCTCCGCGGCGCTCAGGCGAATACATCCACCTGGTTTCCCAGATTGGGCGGATTGCTCGGCATGGCCTGAACGGCGGCCTCAAGCAGCTGCATGGCGCCTTGCGCCTCGATGTCCATCGCCTTCTTGAGCACGGCCAGCTGAACCGCGCCCTGAATTCTGGTCTGCGACATATCGCTGGCCAGCGCTGCAATACCGATGGTGTCCATGATCTAAAAACTCCTCCAGACTCAACTATCGGCACGTACCGAAGAAAACTTGAGCAAGGCGTTGCCTCAATCGATCTTGAAGTACGCCACTTGCTGGCGGAGTTTCTGCGCCATCTCCTGCAGTTGCGTCGCGCTTTCGGCGTTGTTGTGCATCGTCGCGTTCGTTTCCTCGGTCGTTTGCGCCACCTGCTCGACGCTCTTTGCGATGTCGTTGGCGGCGACCGCCTGCTCGCGCGTCGCACTGGCTACTTCAACGGCGCGATTCCGCGATTCCGCAGCCTCGCCGGCGATGAGATCGAGCATGAGCGAGACCTCGCCCACCTTCTGCAGGCCGTCCTTGATCTTCGGCGCCGCGGCCTGCATGCCGTCGACGGTTTGGTGTGTTTCCTGCTGAATCAGCGAAATGACCTCGGCAATCTCGTGCGTGGCCCGGGTGGTCCGCTCCGCGAGTTTCCTGACTTCGTCGGCGACGACGGCGAAACCGCGGCCTTGTTCGCCGGCGCGGGCGGCTTCGATGGCGGCGTTGAGGGCGAGCAGGTTGGTCTGGTCGGCGATTTCGCGGATCACGCCGGCGATTCCACCCACTTCCTCGGAGCGTTTGACGAGTCCGCTGACCTGATCCGAAGCCGCACCGATCGACTTCGCCATCGCTTCAATCTCTTCGACTGCGAGATGGATCGCGGCGACGCTGTCACTGGTCAAGGTTGCCGTGCGCTTCGAGCTGTCCTCGGTGGCTTCGGCCAACAACGAAACCTCATTGATGCTGATCTTCACCTCTTCGAGCGCGGCCGCCGAGGACGCCGTGGATTGCGCCTGCTTCTCGGTCGCGTGACTGATTTCGGTTGATGAGGCCGAGAGGTGCTCGGACGCTGTCGAAATCGTATCGGCCGCCCGGCTCACCTCGCCGATGATTCCAGAAAGCTTGGAAACCATCTGCTGAATCGCGTTCATCACCTTGCCCACTTCATCCTTGCCCGTCGTGTCGACGTGGACCGTCAGGTCGCCATCGGCGATGCGCTGTGAACTCAAGACCAGCGCGCGCATCGGGACGATGACGATCCGGTTCAGGTAGAAGATGAGGATGCCGACCAATACTAGGGTGAGCACGATGGTGGCCCCGATCATGATGTCGCGCGCGCGCCCCGCCAGACTGAAAATTTCGTCGGTATAGCTGCCCGAGCCGACGATCCAGTTCCACGGCTTGTATTCACCGAAGACGACGATTTTCTCGCGTGGGGTCGTTTCACCGGCCGCGGCATTCATCCACGGGTAAAAGACGATACCGTCACGCTTCTCGAGAATCTCCTTGATGAAGAACCGGCCATCCGCATCCTGCGATTCGGCGATGTTCTTTCCTTCCTGTGCCGGGTGGATCAACAAGGTCCCGGCGGCAGTTCCCGGCGTCGCGTCGAGCGCGTAGGTATAGCCCGTACGACCCAGCTTGACCTTGCGGATCGTCTCCTTCAGGTGCTCCAGCGAAGCCATGATGTCGATACCGACGAAGTGGATGCCGATCACCTGTCCCGCGCTGTCCTTGATCGGGTCGTAGCGGGTCATGTACTGACGGCCGAACAAGGACGCCTTGCCGATGAACGGCTTTCCTTCCCTGACCGTGTTGTAGGCCGGGTGATCCTTGCCCAGCCGGGTGCCGGTGGCGCGGCTGCCGTCTTCCTTCTTGACCGATGTCGAGACACGCAGGAAATCGTCGCCGTCACGAGCGAACAGCGTTGCGACATTGCCCTTTCCGTTGTTGCTGAATGCGTCGACCTGGTCGGTATGGTCGCTCAGCGAAACACCATCGAGATTGAGCGTCGGGGTTTCGCCGGACGCATCCAGGGTGTATTCGCCGCTCAGCGAGGAGGTGAACGAGTGTGCCCAGTTTTCTGTCTGCTGGCGGAGGATGGAATCGGTCTGCGCGATCAGGTTGAGAACGAGCTGGTTGGTGTTCTGGAGCTTGGCGGTTTCTTCTTGCTCGTTGATGCCGCGAATCTGGGTGCTGAGGAAAACACCGAATCCACCGAGCGAAAGGATGATGGCGACGGACACGATCATCGCGACGCGAAAACGGATGGAGTTGCGATCGACCATGGTTTATTTCCTCGATAAATGGGTGCGTTCGGTGCTCTTGGCGCTTGAACGCCATGACTAAAGCGATGGTAATTCCAATCGCTCGCCAGGCCAACCGCGGCGAAACAGTCGAGTGACGCGTATTCCTGCCCGATCCAGGGTAATCGCATGAACGTCCGCCCCCTCCCTTTCAAGGGGAGGGATGGGGTGGGGATGGGGCGCGAACGGCGGATTGATCGACGAAATAGCCGCCAAAAAACCCCATCCCCCTCCCGACCTCCCCCTTGAAGGGGGAGGGGTTGATGCGTACGGCATTCATGCGATTGCCCTTTGCCCGATCATCGATCGGTGTAAGGAGGGTGGCGATGGAGGATAATCCCGCTCGGCTTCCTGTCACCCGTCTCGTGTAACCCATCGGTTTCCTGTTGCAATGAAAAAACGACTCCTCCCCGTGCAAGTGCGCCTGTTGCCAGTGTTCGGCCGCTGGCTGTTGCTGTCTTCGCTCGTCGGCGTCCTCGGCGGACTGGCGTCGGCGCTCCTGATCGTCGCGCTCGAATGGGCGACGAACACACGCACGCAGCATCCCTGGCTGCTCTGGCTGCTGCCCGTGGCCGGGCTCGCCGTCGGGTCGTTCTATCACCGGTTCGGCCAGTCGGTGGAAGGTGGCAACAACCTGCTGATCGACGAAATCCACGACCCGAAGCGTGTCGTGCCCAAGCGCATGGCGCCGTCGATCCTGATCACGACGACGATCACGCACCTCTTCGGCGGCTCGGCCGGGCGCGAAGGAACTGCCGTGCAGATGGCCGGCGCGCTGGCCGATCACCTGGCGCAGCTCTTCCGTCTGAATCGGGAAGAGCGGCGGATTCTGCTGATGTCGGGCATCAGCGCCGGTTTTGCCTCGGTGTTCGGTACACCGCTGGCCGGCGCGGTGTTCGGGCTGGAAGTGCTCGCTATCGGGCGCATGCGCTACGACGCGATCTTCCCGTGTTTCGTCGCCGCCATCGTTGGCGACGTGATCCCCGGCGCGCTTGGCGTCCATCACACGCTTTACGTCGTTCCCTTCGTTCCACATCCTTCGGCGCTGACGCTGCTCTCCGCGCTGGTAGCGGGAATCGCCTTCGGCATCGTCGGCATGCTCTTTGCCGATCTGACACACGGACTCGGGCGGCTGATCAAGCGCCATATCAAGCACCCGCCGT
>JAGNOM010000284.1 GCA_017990155.1 Propionivibrio sp.
GCCGATCCCGGACTCGCGGCCATGATCCTGCCGCGCTCCGGCCTGGGTCACAAGCATGGCATCGTGCTCGGAAATCTGGTCGGACTGATCGACTCCGACTATCAGGGCGAGATCATGGTCTCGACCTGGAATCGCGGAAAGGAGAGCTTCACGATCAACCCGCTCGATCGTCTCGCCCAACTCGTCGTCGTTCCGGTGATGCAGGTCGCGTTCAATGTCGTTGATGAATTCGACGCCAGTTCACGCGGCGACGGCGGTTTCGGCAGCACCGGGAAAGCGTAGCTACCCGCACACCAATGGCGCATCAGCAAGCGTTGGAAGTATCAACGCGTGGGCGCGGCACGGCCGAGATCACGGAAGCGATCGCACACGGAAAGCGGCTTCCGGGAACGTAGCAAGGCCTTTTTCGATGGGGACACCGGAGCGCCCCCCGCCGCCGAAAGGTCGTCGTTACTGTACTCGGCTAGCCGGGTCGCGCCGCAAGGTCACCGGAACCAGGCCGCGCAGGGCATTTGATACAAAGATCGCCGACGCCTCCAGCAAGTCTTCGCGCAAAAGGATCTGCTCAACGGCCCGCCCGGTCTCGAGCAGATGGCGTCGCATGACGCCAGGAAGCAATCCGCACGATAAGGGCGGAGTCAACAGAACGCCGCGCCGCTCGACATACACATTGCTGCGCGCACCCTCGCAAGCCTCGCCTCGCTCGTTGCAGAAGATCGCATCGAGCACCTCAGGCATTCCCGCCAGTTCTGCCAGGGCTTGATCGTAGCGCAATCGAGCCGTCGTTTTGTGCCGCACAAGATACTCATTGCAATCCAGGATTTCATCCGCGAGAACAATCTGCCAGTCGTTTCGATCTTGCGGCATGGACGCCTGCGTGATGCTGAAGCGTCCATCATGCGCGAGCGTCAGGCGAACACGATAAACACCGCTTTGGCACGCATGAGCACGCTCGATCAGGGCTTCGACAATGGCCGGCGAATCGCATGCAAACCCAAGCGATCGCGCCGAAGCCTGCAACCGGTCCATATGCATCGCCAGGAACGGATACGCGCCAGCTTCGAGGCGAATCGTCTCGATCAGCTCAAAGCCGGGGTCGAAGCCGGTCAGGAATCGCGCTTTCAGCAAGCATTCGGCGTACTCCTTTGCCGGATCGGCGTCGATGACAATACCGCTGCCGATACCGAGCCGCCCCCGGCCTTTCTTACCAATTTCCATCGTCCGGATCGCCACGTTGAAGCGGCAAACGCCCGCCGGCGCAACCCAGCCCAGCGCGCCGGTATAGAGCCCACGCGGCGCTTCCTCCAATTCGGCGATACATTGCATTGCGCGAATCTTTGGGGCGCCGGTGATCGAACCACACGGAAACAATGCGCGAAAGATGTCGTACAGCGACACATCCGGCAACTCGGCAGATACCGTCGAAACCATCTGCCACAGGGTTGGGTACGCCTCCGCGTCGCACAAGGCCTCGACGCGCACGGCCCCGGGTTCGGCCAGGCGCCCGAGATCGTTGCGCAAGAGATCGACGATCATGATGTTCTCGGCGCGCTCCTTCTGCGACGCGAGCAGTGCGGCACGATTCGCCTCGTCATCAGCGCGAATTGCGCCGCGCGGCGCGGTGCCTTTCATCGGCCGGGTAACAACCCGGGAGCCGCTCCGTTCAAAAAACAATTCGGGCGAAAACGAGAGGATCGTCGCATCCGGCGTCAGGATGCACGCCCCGTAGCGTACGGGCTGGCGCGCGCGCAACCGTGCGTAGAGCGCCAACGGATGACCATAAACCTGGAAATCGACCGGAAAAGTCAGATTGACCTGGTAGCAATCCCCCTCGGTTATCCATTGACGGATTCGCTCGACCTTTTCGGCATGCTGTTTTGCATTTTGCGATAAGACGAGATCGGCCACGCCGGATATCCGGTCATGCGGAGCAATTTTGGCAAGCTGTTGATCGATGAAGCGTTGCGTGGCTTTTGCGTCAAGATGCTCCGCGCATCCGAAGATCCATCCACGAAGCCGGGGAGAGACTGCCTCCACACGCGCCATGGCTGGATCGAAGCAGTTGCCGAGCTCATAGTCCGCGGCAAGAACCACCCACTCGCCGCGTTTCGTCGCGGCGTCTGCCGCCGCAAACGCGACAGCCACATCATCTGCAGTCGGATCAAGCGAACCAATCGAGCCGCGAAAATCCGTCAACAACACGGCCGAGCCAGCGTCCCCATCAAGGAGTGCGAAATGGCCTGAGTTCGTAGTCAAGGATCGATTCTGTGAGCGGACAAGGCGTTGCCGAAAGCGACACGCTACTTGCGGCGAAAATAAAACTCAAAAACCTGATCAGTCTCCGCACTGGACAACAGCTGATTCCCCGTCTGCCTGGCAAACGCCTGGAAATCCTTGGCCGCACTCGGATCCGTCGCGAGGACGCGCAACACCTCGCCCGTCGCCATTTCAGAAAGTGACTTCTTGGTCCGCAGGATCGGCAACGGACACTTGAGCCCTTGCACATCAAGTTCGCGATCAAACAGCATGATCAAATTCCAGAACAAACGTAAAGAGACATTCTACCCGCCCTCCCTCTTGAGCTTGGCCTCTTCGGCCTGCATTGCGCGGAGTTCCCGCAAGCGGGCGTCGACCACCGACTGCTCGAAAAAATTCCCGTCAGTCTCTTTTTGCGCATACTGCAGTTGCTCGACCGCCTGCGTAAGCTGCCCTTTGAGGTAGTAATACTCTGCCTGCGCCCGATGTTGTTGCAAACGCTTACCCAAGGCTGAATAGGTTTTTGCCTGCAGACCGTAGAGCTTGAAGTCGGCAAAGCTAATCTGCAACTGCGAATCGAGGAACTGCAGACACGGATCGTACTGGCGCCCACTCAACAGGGATTCCGCGTAGCCGTAGATCAGCGACTTCGACTGCGGAAAACGCTGCAAGGCCTCGCGATAGATCGTTTGCGCGCCTGAAATATCATTGGCCGCACTACGGATATCAGCCGCCAGGCCGAAGATCAACGGCGACGACACCTTGAGCGCATGGATGGCATCCATTTCCTGCTGCGCAGCGGCCACGTCCTTCTCGCGCATGCGTGCAACCGCCAGCCCGTACCGCACCGAGGCCAGAGACGCGTACTTCTTTTCACGCAGTTGCAACTCGAATTCGTTGATCGCTTCCCGCGGCGCTCCCATCTGCGCGCGCAGTTTGGCCCGTATCAGATAGAAATCAAGATCACTGACCACCTGACGATAGGGAGCAAGCTGCGCCCGATTCTGCATATCGGAAATCCGCTCCAGCGTCAGCGGATGTGAGCGCAGATAGACGGGCGCATTGTTCTCGTACAAGCGCCCTGCCTTCTGCAAACGCTCGAAAAAATCGCCCATGCTGCGCACATCGAATCCGGCCTTCTCGAGTGTCTGATAGCCCAGCCGATCCGCCTCGCGTTCATAGTCGCGCGTATAGGCTAGTTGCGCTTGAACAACGCCGGCTTGCGCCGAAGCAATCGTCGCAACGGCAATATCGGAGTTCGATCGGGCAGCAAGAATCCCGACGGCCATGGCAATCATGCTGGGAATCGTGTTCTGCTTTCCTTTTGCGATCTGACGCGCGAGGTGATTTTGCGTCACATGGCCAATTTCATGCGCCAGAACGCCGGCGAGTTCCGACTCTGACTGCGCCGTCAGGATCGTGCCGGTGTTCATCCCGATGAAACCACCGAACATGGCGAAGGCGTTCACCGTGTTGTCGCGAATCGCAAAGAAATGAAAGTCGCCAGTCGGGTTGGCGCTGGCCTCGACGAGACGGCGACCAAGGCGATTCAGGTAGTCGTTGATCTCCGGGTCATCAATGTAGCTGGGCTCACGTAGCCGAATCTCGTTCATGATGCGCTCGCCGACCTTACGCTCTAGCTGAGGCGACAATTCCGCCCGCGCAGATTCGCCCAAATCAGGGAGATCGTCGGCAAACGAGCCGGCCGAGGTGGAAAGCAACAACGCCGTTACCACCAAAGCCATTGGCATTCGGAGGAGGCTCGTAAGCCGGCTGAAACAAGACGGTTTCACAATCTGGGAACAATGCATCCGTGAGAAGTGGCAATCATAGCGGACTCTGATTGCGCCGGATGTTTCAAGTTGTTTCGCTCGAAGCGGCCAAACCGAATCTCTTGGCCCCTGGGCAACGTTCAGGACAAAAAAAACCCGCCAGAGGCGGGTTTTCCTTGTCGCAACTAAAGCTAAAGCTTAGGCGCGTGCAATATTTGATGCCTGTTTGCCCTTGGGACCCTGCGTTACATCAAAGGTAACTTTTTCGCCC
>JAGNOM010000285.1 GCA_017990155.1 Propionivibrio sp.
ATTTCCCCGCCCAATCGGTCGCCATGGAAACGCAATCCGGCAAGCTGATCACGCTGGGCGGCATGGACGCGCCGACTTCCATCGGCGGCATCCTCGAACTGATGCCGCTCGACAGCTTCGTTGATGCGCCGCTCGCCTGGATGGACCCCGTCGACCAACCCGGCGCCATTCTCTCGGTGCACGCCGATGTGCTGGCTGCCAGCAACAAGGCTGAGGGGCGCGAAGTGCAGCATCGCGTCATCGAACGCCACCAGTTCTACGCTGCGGCCAAGAAGTGCTTTGCTGTCGTCCAGAACAGCGAGAACCGCCCGTACGGCTGCTTCATCCTCAAGAAGGGCGTCGTCTTCGACTAGCCCGGATCGCTGACCGGCCGCACGGCCGGTCCGGTGCATTCCCCAACTTGCGCTTCATGTCGGATTGCCTGACAGGGTGAAGTACGTCGCAACAATCGCAAAAACAGGACTTTTGAGCTATGAAGATGTGGTTTTCCGATCGCCAACTAACGTTTCTGGTCGCCATGAATGTGGCCATCGTGCTGTTGGCTACGGCCTTCTCGGACGGCCTGTTCATCGACATCGACAACCTGCAGTCAATGGGTGGCCAGGTTTCGGAACTCGGCATCCTCTCAATCGCTGTCATGCTGGCGATGATCTCTGGTAGCGGCGGCATCGACCTTTCGGTCGTCGCGCTCGCCAACCTGTCCGGCGTCATTGCCGGTCTGATCATGCCGCATGTCTTCTCTCCCGACGACGCACCGCTCGCCTTCACCCTCGGTTTTGTCGCAATGGCCCTGCTCGTCGGCGCGCTCGGCGGGTTGATCAACGGCCTCCTGATCGCTCGCGGCCGCATGACGCCGATTCTCGCGACGCTTGGCACGCAACTGTTCTACGCCGGCCTCGCCGTCGGCCTGACCAACGGCTCGGCCGTACGCATCGGCTACGTGGAAGAGCTCGCGGCCATCGGCAACGAAACGATCCTCAGCGTGCCGGTGCCCTTCCTGATCTTCGGCGCCATCGTCGTGCTGGTCGGCATCGTGCTGAAGCACAGCCCGTTCGGCATCCGCCTGTTCCTGATGGGCACCAACCCGAAAGCCGCCCGTTATGCCGGTATCCCAGAACAGCGCATGTTGATGCTGACTTACACCGTATGCGGCGTTCTCGCGGCGATCGCTGGAATCATCATTGCCTCGCGTACTTCCAGCGCCAAATGGGATTTCGGCACGTCCTACCTGATGATCGCGATCCTCACCGTGGTGATGGCCGGCGTCAAACCGGAAGGTGGCTACGGCAAGGCGATCTGCCTGTTCTTCTCGGCGCTGACGCTGCAGGTGATGTCGAGCGCCTTCAACCTGATCGGCATTTCCAGTTTCTTCCGCGATCTCGCCTGGGGCGCGCTGCTGCTGCTTTCGCTGGCGTCCGGGCGTTTCGATCTGCGTGCCTTCTGGCCGCTGGCAAAGGGTCGGAACTAAGAGTTCTGTCGTGCGGCTCGACGCGGTGCCCTCCCGTGTCGAGCCGTAAATAATGAGGGCGCATCTCAACGAGGAGAGGTTCATGAACCGCAAGTTAATTTGTTCCGCAGTAGCCCTGGCCGTCCTGGGAGCCGCAGGTTCGCTCCAGGCGCAAGACAAGCAGCAAGCCATCACCACAGTCGTCAAGATCACCGGCATCGCCTGGTTCGATCGCATGGAAGCCGGTGTCAAAGAGTTCGGCGCGCAGAACGCCGGCGTCAAGACCGAGCAAACCGGCCCCGGCCAGGCCGACGCAGCACAGCAATTGCGCGTCATCGAAGACCTGATCGCCAAGAAGGTCGATGCGCTTGCCGTGGTGCCGATCGATCCGGCCGCGCTCGAACCCGTCTTCAAGAAGGCCATGGCCAAGGGCATCAAGGTCGTGACGCATGAAGCCGACAACCAGAAGAACACGATGGTCGACGTCGAGGCCTTCGAGAACGCGGCCTACGGCGCGCGCATCAACGACCGCCTCGCCGAGTGCATGGGCCAGTCTGGCAAGTGGACGTCCTTCGTCGGTTCGCTCGGCATGCAGTCGCACGTGCAGTGGGCCGAAGGCGGCGCAGCCAACGCTGCCGCCAAGTACGCGAAGATGCAACTCGTCGACGCCAAGACCGAGTCGAACAACGACGCGACCAAGGCCTACGAGAAGGCCAAGGAACTGCTGCGCAAGCACCCGGACATCAAGGGCTTCCAGGGCGGCTCGTCGGTTGACGTGCTCGGCATCGGCCGCGCGCTTGAAGAAGCCGGTCTGCAGGGCAAGGTCTGCGTCTTCGGCACGGGTCTGCCGAGCGAAACCGCCAAGTATCTCGAATCCGGCGCCATCACCGGCATCGCCTTCTGGGATCCGAAGGACGCCGGCCTGGCGATGAACAAGATCGCCAAGCTGCTGCTCGACGGCAAGACGGTGACTGACGGCATGGATCTGGGCATCAAGGGCTACGACAAGGTCAAGGTCACCAAGGGACCGGGCGCCGGCATCGTCGTCAAGGGCCAGGCCTGGGTCGATGCTGACAAGAGCAACTACAAGCAGTATCCGTTCTGATGCAGGACGCCGGAGTGGGCGGATGACCTCTGCCCCGCTTCGGTTTCATCGCACGCTCGCCGCCACCCGGTACAAACGGGTTGGCGGCCCGAGCGGAATTTACAGTACTAACCGTGACTTGATGGCTGGCCTTCCATGACCGCAAACGATTCACCGCAATCCGCAACAACGAACGCGCAACCGTTCCTCGACGTCATCGGCATCCACAAACGCTTCGGCGGAGTGCATGCGCTGAGGGGCGTTTCGCTCGCCATCATGCCGGGCGAGATTTACCACTTGCTGGGCGAAAACGGCTGCGGCAAGAGCACGCTGATCAAGATCATCTCCGGCGCGCAACCGCCGGATGAAGGCGATCTCATCGTCGCCGGACGCCGCTACCACGCGCTCCAGCCGCTGGAATCGCTGGCGGCAGGCATTGAAACCGTTTATCAGGATCTCTCGCTGATCCCCAACCTGTCCGTCGCCGAGAACGTCGCCCTCACCGAGCAACTGGTCGCCACCGGCGGCCGCCTGCTCAAGCAATACGACCGCGCCATCCTCGCGCAAACCGCCACGCACACGCTGGAGGCTGTGGGCCTGCCGAGCGACGCCGATTTCCGCGCGACACCGGTCGAACTGCTGCCGATCGCCACGCGGCAACTCGTTGCCATCGCCCGCGCCATCGCCACCAAGGCGCGCATGGTCATCATGGACGAGCCGACGACGGCCCTCACCCAGCGCGAAGTCGACAACCTCATCCGCGTCATCAACGGCCTGCGCGCTTCCGGCGTCGCCGTCCTCTTCGTCAGCCACAAGCTGGACGAGTGTTACGCCATCGGCGGCCAGGTCATCATCCTGCGCGACGGCGAGAAGGTCGCGCAAGGGCCGATCACGGATTACACGAAGGCGCAGCTCATGCAACTGATGACCGGCAAGCAGCTTGACGGCCGCCGCTACCGGACCGGCACTGCGACCGGCGAGATCGTGCTCAAGGCACAACACCTCGGCGCGACCGGCGCATTCGAGGATGTGTCTTTCGAACTGCGGCGCGGTGAAATTCTCGGCCTCACCGGCCTGCTCGACTCCGGGCGCAACGAACTCGCGCTGGCGCTCGCCGGCGTCAGCCCGGCCGACCGCGGCGAACTCTTCATCGACAACGAAGCGCAGCATTTCAAGACGCCCGCTGACGCCATCGCCAAAGGCATCGGCTACGTGCCCGAAGATCGCCTGAGCGAAGGCCTCTTCCTCGACAAGCCGATTCGCGACAACGTGGTCACCGCCGTCCTCAACCGCCTGCGCGGCCGCTTCGGCATGCTCGACGCGAGCAAGGGCGACAGCCTCGCCGAACATACGATCAAGGATCTGCAGATCGCCGCGCCGAACATCATGCTGCCGGTGCAATCCCTATCGGGCGGCAACCAGCAGCGCGTGCTGATCGGCCGCTGGCTGGCCATCGAACCGCGCGTGCTTGTGCTGCACGGCCCGACCGTCGGCGTCGACGTCGGCTCCAAGGACACCATTTACCGCATCGTCCAGCGGCTGGCCGAGAACGGGCTGGCCGTGCTCATCATCAGCGACGATCTCCCCGAACTCCTGCAAAACTGCGACCGGATACTGCTCATGCGCAAAGGACATCTGGCCGGCGAATACGCTGCCGCCAATCTCGAAGAAGCCGCTTTGTACCGCGCCCTCGTTGGCGAAGAAAGCATGGAGGTCGCGGCATGAGCGCCCTCGCTTCAACCGCCCAAGCAGCCGGTATAATGACGG
>JAGNOM010000286.1 GCA_017990155.1 Propionivibrio sp.
GAGGCGATGTTGCCGATCGATCAGCACATAGCCGCCGGTCTTCCCGTAATGCGATTCGGTAATCTGGTCCAGAAAGCTGGGAATGCCGAGATTGACCGCCGCAGACAGCGCGCCAATGACTCGCCCCTCGCCATCGAGAAGCGGTACCGTCAGGCCGAACACCGGCATTTTGAGCTTCCGGCCGAGCACCGGCTTGCCGATCGAAGACTTTGCCTCCTTGAGCGCCGCAGCAATCACCTCGCTGTCCATGTAATTGACACCGATGCGGCCGGCCGTCCGCGGATAATCGGCAACCGCGGTGCCGCCCTGATCAAGAATCACGATACCGCCGTTGAACAGCGTTTGCAGCGTCACGCGCTCTTCAACAAAGGCCTGCATGGCCGCCGGACCCTCGTCCTGCATCTCCTGCATCTCCTGCATCACCTGCGACGCCTTCCTGGCAACGATCTGCAGCGCTTGTAACCGGCTCGACAGTTCGCTTTCGAGCTGTGCGGCGACCAGCGACACCGTCGCAAACTGCTGCTCGCCGAGCTGCGCCTGCATGTCCTTGCGCAACATCTGGCTGGCGTAGAACGACAGCGACCAGATCCCCGCCAGAAAGATGCCCAGCGTCGCAAGCGCGATTTTTGTGTTCAGAGAACGCCACTGGAAGACTGGCCGGTTCATCCTGCGATTCCGTTGCAAAGGCTGCAGAAAAAGAGCCTGTTAATGGGAGATGGATTCGAGGCTGCAATTCTTGCACACATCCGGGCGCGCGTTCCGGCTCCGGCGAAGTCTTGCTATAGTTCAGCCTGCGCGCCGCCAGCGGGGTTGATCGTCATTCCCAACCGGCGGCTTTTGTTTTTGCGGCAGAAAGAATCCCGATGAGTTCTCTACCCTTCCCTCCCGAAATCCTGCGCGACGTGCAGAAGCGCCGGACCTTCGCGATCATCTCGCACCCAGACGCTGGTAAAACGACGCTGACCGAAAAGCTGCTGCTGTTCGGCGGCGCCATTCAGCTCGCCGGCACCGTAAAAAGCCGGAAAAGCGCGCGCCACGCCACTTCGGACTGGATGGAAGTGGAAAAGCAGCGCGGCATCTCGGTGACCAGCTCGGTGATGCAGTTCGAGTACCAGGACCATACGGTCAACCTGCTCGACACGCCGGGCCACCAGGACTTCTCGGAAGACACCTACCGCGTGCTGACCGCCGTTGATGCGGCGGTGATGGTCATCGACGCGGCCAAGGGCGTCGAAGCGCAGACAATCAAGCTGCTCGAAGTCTGCCGCATGCGCAATACGCCAATCATCACCTTCGTCAACAAGCTCGATCGTGAAGTGCGCGAGCCCTTCGAACTGCTCGAGGAGATCGAGGACGTGCTCGACATCGAGTGTGCACCGATCACCTGGCCGATCGGCATGGGCAAGACCTTCCGCGGCGTCTATCACCTCGACAACGACAGCCTGCTGCGCTTTTCTCCGGGCGAAGAGAAGCGCACCGAGGCGGAAAAGATCGACGGCATTGACAACCCCTTCCTCGACGAACAGTTTCCGCTCGAAGTCGGCAAACTGCGTGAAGACGTCGATCTCATCCGTAGCGCGAGCAGCCCGTTCAACCTCGTCGACTTCCTCGCCGGGCAGCAGACGCCGATCTTCTTCGGCTCCGGGATCAACAACTTCGGCGTGCAGGAGATCCTGCAAGCGCTGCTCGACTGGGCACCGCCGCCGCAATCGCGCGATGCCGGCACGCGCATGGTCGAACCGGCCGAACCCGCCTTCACCGGCTTCGTCTTCAAGATCCAGGCCAACATGGACCCGAAGCACCGGGACCGCATCGCTTTCTTCCGCGTCTGCTCGGGCCGCTACACCTCGGGGATGAAGGTCAAGCACGTGCGCATGGACCGCGAGATGAAGCTGGCCAACGCGCTGACCTTCATGGCCAACGAGCGCGTGCTGATGGAGGACGCTGTCGCCGGCGACATCATCGGCATCCATAACCACGGCCAGCTGCACATTGGCGACACGCTGACCGAAGGCGAAACGCTCGGCTTCAAGGGCATCCCCTACTTTTCGCCAGAACTCTTCCGCGTCGCGCGCCTGCGCGATCCGCTCAAGAGCAAGCAGCTGCAAAAAGGCTTGCAGGAGCTCGGCGAAGAAGGCGCGATCCAGGTTTTCGAGAATCTGGCGACTGGCAACCTGCTACTCGGTGCCGTTGGCGTGCTGCAGTTCGAAGTCGTCGCCCAGCGTCTGCAGACCGAATACAAGGTCGACGCGATCTTCGAACCGGCCGACATCCACACCGCCCGCTGGCTGACCTTCCCCGACGACCTGACGCGCAAGAATTTCGAGCGCGAACAGCAGCACCGCATGGCCAAGGACGTCGATGGCAATTATGTCTACCTCGCCAGCACGCGCTACAACCTCGACGTCACGCGCGAAAAGTGGACCAAGGTCGGCTTCCACAACTCACGCGAGCACGGGCAAAAGATGGGCTAGTCGATCGTTCCGCTTGGGTCCGGGCTGGACTGCCGGATCGAATCGTCGATCGAATCACCGGAACGCAGTGGCGGCGACGCCTCTGCGTTTTTTTCATCCGCATCCGGCCGACCTTGCCCGTCTGCCATCCACGCTTCGAGCAAGGTGTAGGTCACGGCCAGCACCACCGGGCCGACGAAGAGGCCGATCAGGCCAAAGCCGAGCATGCCGCCAATGACGCCGGCGAAGATGAGGAGCAGCGGCAGGTCGGCGCCTTTCTTGATCAGCATCGGGCGCAGGAAATTGTCCATCGTCCCGACGATCAGGCTCCACACCAGCAGGAACACGCCCCAGCCGGTATCGCCAGACCAGAACAGCCAGCCAACGGCAGGGAACAGAACAAGCGACGGGCCGAGCTGGGCAATGCACAGCATCAGCATCACCGCCGAGAGCAGCGAGGCGAACGGCACGCCGGCAATGGCCAGGCCGATGCCGCCAAGCACCGTTTGCGCGATGGCCGTGACACCGACGCCGAGCGCCACGCCGCGGATCGCCTGGCCGGCGAGGATGATCGAGTTCTCGCCGCGCGCACCGGCCAGGCGCTGTCCGAAACGGCGCGCGCTCGACGCGGCGGCCTCGCCATTGGCATACAGCACAGCCGACAGGAGCACGATGAGCAGGAACTGGAGAACCATCATGCCGAATCCACCGGCTTCGGCGAGGAGCCATTTTCCTGACTCCGCCGCGTAGGGCGCGGCCTTGGCGAGCAAGCCCTTGGCCTCGGCGACGCCCAGCTGCAGCCACAGGTCCGTGAGCTTTGCGCCAACCAAGGGGATACCGGCGAGCCATTCGGGCGGCGTGGGCAGGCCCGATGCTGCAAGGTTCTTGACCAGATCCACGACGCTTTCGGCATGTTCGGCAATCGTCCCGACGGCAAGCCCGAGCGGCAGAACAAGCAGAAGCAGCATCGCCAGCGTCATGACCGCAACCGCCGGCACCCGCCGACCGCCAAAACGCTGCTCCAGCGATTTCAACAGCGGCCAGGTGGCGACAACGACCATCGTCGCCCAGACCGTCGCAGCCAGAAACGGCCGCAACACCCAGAACGAAGCGGCGATCAGCAAGAGGATGCAAAGCACAGCCAGTACGGTGCGCGTCAGGTCGCGTTGAATTTCGGTCACGAGAGACTCCATTGGCAACAAGTGACGGGCATCTTACTGCAAAGATCGCCTCGGTCATTTGGCTCACATCCAAATGCCGCAGACGCGGACGGCGCGGCCTGCAGCCCGTTCGCGGACATAAGCCGGTAAGATGAACGCCTGTTTTCACCCGCCGGCCAGCGGCATCCGCGGTCATCACCTCAACCTCGCCTCGACACTTCATTGCCGCGCCACATGCGTTTGAAGTCTGCCAGACCATCGACATGATCCAAGTTTTTTCCCTGCTACTGATCTACCAACTCGTCGGCGAACTGATCGTTCGCGCCTTCACTTTACCGATTCCGGGGCCGGTCATCGGCATGGCGCTCCTCTTCCTGATCCTTCTCGTGCGTGGGCGCGTCGGTGAACCGCTGCGCGACGGCGCCAGCACGCTGCTGCAGCACCTTTCCCTGCTTTTCATCCCGGCCGGCGCCGGTGTCATGCTGCATCTGCAACGCATCGAGAGCGAGTGGTTGCCGATCGCCGTGGCGCTGATCGTCAGCACCTTCGCCGGCATGGCCGTCACCGGACTGGTCTTGCACGCAATGACGCGCCATGTAACTCACGACGTCGAAAAGGACGGAGCATGAACCCGCAGGCCATCAGTGAAACCTGGGTCTATC